>DASPNB010000242.1:0-4164 GCA_035626755.1 Flavipsychrobacter sp. | reverse complement strand
GATCACCTCGCAGAAGGCGACACCAATTCGTACAAGTCATTTACAACTTCTATGCGCTTCAGCGAAGACGAACTGAAGGAAGGTAAACGCATATTTGATATCTACTGCGGCATTTGCCATGGCCAGGCGTTGGACGGTAACGGTCCTCTTTACACAAGTGGCAAATTTGCTGCGATGCCGGCTAATTTTAAAGATCCTAAGAATCTGCATATGTCTGTTGGTCAGATGTATGCGGCTATTAAATTCGGTAAGAACAAAATGGGCTCTTATGCCAGCCAGCTGGATATTAAACAGCGCTGGATGATAATAGCATACATAAAGAAAGTGCAGAGTGAAAATGGCGGCGATGCTTTCGCAATGGGAATGGGCACTCCTGCTCCGGCTGCAGATACAGCTAAGGCAGACAGTACAGCGGCAGTAGCAGCAGCTCATTAATAAAAAGAGAATAAAAGAATTTAGACGTACTTCTATAAAAGTTTACAAATGAACGAACGTTTTCAGGTACCGGCGAGATTAAGAAATATGAGCTTAGCGCTTATAGGTGTCGGCGTGTTGACCCTGTTGATCGGTGTATTTACATTATTAGGCAGCAATAATCCTGACCATGTATTGCAGCATGCTGACAAGACCCGCTTCTGGGCTGTATTACTTCAGAACTCTGTTTTCTTTGTGATGATATGCACGGTGAGTGTGTTCATACAGGCAGCCGCCCAGCTTGCCCAGGGTGGATGGATAGTGGCGTACAAGCGTGTTGCAGAGGCCATTGGTGCTAACGTTTGGCTCTTTGGTTTAATAGCTGCAATTGTTCTTCTTTGCACAGCATTCTTATTCAATATCGAAGAAAATGGTCACGCACATAACCCTATTTACCACTGGATGCACCCTGAAGGTGATAAGATACTGATGGGTAAAAAAGCTTTCCTGAATCCTGCAATGTTCACAGGCTTCACAATAGTGACAATCGCTCTGTGGGCATTCTTCGGTCGCAAGTTTCGTGCTCTTTCACTTGCGCAGGAAAAAGCACCTAAGAACAGTACCAGGATATATTGGAATTCTATGAAGTGGGCCGGTGGCTTCCTGGTAGTATACGCTCTTACTCAAATGAGCACCACTCCATGGATGTGGATCATGAGTGTCCAGGCTCACTGGTATTCTACCATGTTCAGCTGGTATACATTCGCAAGCGTATTTGTTAGCGGCATGTCACTCATCCTGCTGTTCGTTATATACCTGAAAAACAACGGCAACCTGGAGCTGGTTACTAAGGAGCACATGCATGACCTTGGTAAGTGGATGTTTGCCTTCTCTATCTTCTGGACTTATACCTGGTTTGCCCAGTACATGCTGATTTGGTATGGTAATATGCCGGAAGAAACCGTTTATTTCAAATTGCGCCAGCAGGGACCATACAGCATCCTGTTCTACGCCATTTTCATTATCAACTTCGTTATGCCGATACTGATACTGATGGCCCGCCCGAGCAAGCGTAATTACTTCACAGTTACCTTCATGGCAATGATGATCATCTTCGGACACTGGCTTGATTTCTACAACATGATCATGCCTGAGCCAATGGGTGCTAACTGGCATATGAGCTGGTATGAAATGGGAATATTTGCAGGTTTTATAGGTACACTTATACTAAGCGTGGCTACGACACTGAGCAAAGCGTCACTGGTGACTCATAACAACGTACTGCTGAAGGAAGCTGTGATCCACCAGAGTTAAGAAGTTTGTGAGAACGAATTGTGAGATAAAAATTGATTAAAATAATTAGTAAATAATAAGCTGAACTGACCATGTCGGGATCCTTAACAATAGTATTGATACTCCTGGTTTTCATCATCGTTTACCAGATAGCCAAAGCAAGTGAATACGCTACCATACTCCGCGATGAAGCAAAAGTGAACGCGCAGACCAACAGGCTTATGGCCTGGCTGCTTGTCGCTTTCTTCGTGTTTGGCGTGTGGGGTATCTGGGAATGTCACCAGGCACTGAAAGGCAGGCTTCTCCCTCCTTCAGCTTCTGTTGAAGGTGTTGAATATGACGCCATGTTCGAGATGACCATGTGGGTAACAGGTATCGTATTCCTGGCCACGCAGGCCGTGCTCTTTTGGTTTGCTTACCGTTATCAATCCACTGAAAAACGCACTGCTTTCTTCTATCCGCATAATAACAAGCTCGAACTTATCTGGACAACTATCCCTGCTATAGCAATGGCAGTGCTGGTAGCAATCGGTCTTAAATATTGGTTTAAGGTTACCGATGAAGCGCCCAAGGGCCATGCAACAGTAGAAATAGTAGGTAAGCAATTCAACTGGCTCATTCGCTACCCAGGTAAAGATGGTGTTCTCGGCGCCCGCGATTTCCGTAAGATCAACGATGCAAACAACGTATTGGGTCTTGACTGGGACGATACCAAGAACATGGACGATATCGTTGCCCAGAATGGTGAAATGCACCTGGTGGTAGGCCGCCCTGTAAAGCTGATCATCGGCTCACGCGACGTGATCCATGACGTGGGTCTGACTCACTTCCGTATGAAGATGGACGCTGTTCCGGGTATAGTAACAACTATGTGGTTTACCCCCCGCTATACTACGAAGCAGATGCAGGAAATAACCAAAGATCCGGATTTCGTTTATGAAATATCCTGCGACCAGATGTGTGGCAAAGGCCACTATTCTATGCGCGGTACTATAATAGTAGAAACACAGGCGGAGTATGATAAGTGGCTGGCTAGTCAGAAGAGCTACTATGCAGAGAGTAATCCTTCTGCAGCACCTGCGGCCCCGGCTACTGAGCCCGCAGCTGATTCAGCAAATACTGTAGCAAAAAATAATTAATTGAAGAATCGGCCGGAGTTTTGGCCAAAATGAATATAGAAATGAGTGAAGTAATAATTCAAGGACCGAATGTAGCCCATACGCACGACGGGCATACTGGGCATCATGATCACGATCATGGGCACCATGAGCAACACTTTTTCAGGAAGTACATTTTCAGTACCGATCACAAGACAATCGGTAAGCAATTCCTGGTTACGGGTATCATCTGGGCTATTATCGGCGCATTGTTCTCGGTATTTTTCCGTCTGCAACTAGGTTTTCCTAATGAAACCTTCCCTATCCTGGAAAAATTCCTGGGCGAATGGGCAAAGGGTGGTAAGCTGAACCCCGAGTTCTACTACGCACTGGTTACCATGCACGGTACTATCCTGGTGTTCTTTGTATTGACGGCAGGTTTGAGCGGTACGTTTGCCAACGTACTTATTCCCCTGCAGTGTGGTGCACGTGATATGGCCTCGCCTTTCATGAATGCTCTTTCTTATTGGTTCTTCTTTATCTCCAGTGTTTTCATGTTTGTATCTCTTTTTGTACAGACAGGTCCTGCATCAGGTGGTTGGACGACTTATCCGCCGCTGAGCGCACTTAAGGAAGCTTCAATGGGTTCGGGTATAGGTATGGATCTCTGGCTGATCTCTATGGCACTCTTCGTTGTGTCTTCGCTGCTGGGTGGTCTTAACTATATTGCTACTATCCTCAACATGCGTACCAAGGGTATGACGATGACCCGTCTGCCACTTACCATCTGGGCGCTGTTCTTCACAGCCGTTCTGGGTGTACTTTCTTTCCCTGTGCTTTTCTCAGGTTTCGTTCTGCTGATATTCGACCGCAATTTCGGTACCAGCTTCTACCTGTCAGAGATATTCATTGGTGGTAAGGCTCTGCCGCACATCGGTGGTTCTGCTATTCTTTACCAGCACTTGTTCTGGTTCCTCGGTCACCCTGAGGTATATATCATCATGCTTCCGGGTATGGGTATGGCTTCAGAGGTACTTTCAAACCACAGCCGTAAGCCTATCTTCGGTTACTTCGCGATGATTATCTCGCTGGTAGGTATCACTGTTCTGGCTTTCCTGGTTTGGGCACACCACATGTTCGTAACAGGTATGAGTCCGTTCCTGGGTTCTATCTTCGTACTGTTAACGCTCCTCATCGCTGTTCCTTCTGCGGTTAAGGTGTTCAACTGGCTCACTACTATGTGGAAAGGTAATATCCGTTTCACAGTGCCTATGTTGTTCGCTATAGGTTTCGTATCACTGTTCATCTCTGGTGGTCTTACAGGTATCTTCCTGGGTAACTCAGCGCTGGACTATCACCT
>DASPNB010000241.1:0-4499 GCA_035626755.1 Flavipsychrobacter sp. | reverse complement strand
GAGCTACAAGCCAGCCTACAATCGATCAGGTACAACCGGTACGTACAAATACGGATCCCCTGAACATTGCCGAAGGCAACCCGAACCTGAAACAGGAGTTCCGCCATACATTCAATATCCGCTACAACGATTACAAAGTGCTCACAGGCCGCTACTTCTGGTCCAGCTTTACACTGAACACCGTACAGGGCGACATAACCCTTGTCGACAATATCGACCAGAATGGTGTCCGTACATATAGCTACAGGAACATGAATGGTAACTATAACGGCTGGGCCTACATGGGTTACGGGTTCAGAATTCAAAAGCTTGACCTGGACATGGGAGTACGTACAAATGCTAACATTTCACATAGCAACACCTTCGTGAATGGAAAGAAAAATGTGAGCGATAATAATAGCTATTCTTTTGGCCCGGATATCAGGTACGACAAGGAAGAGAAGTTCTCTGTCAGCTACAATCTTGAGTTTACTTACAATGACAATAGGGCTACGGTCAGCACCAATACCTCCAGTTACTGGACTACAGAGCACACCTTTGAGATGGAAGCCGAACTACCGAAGAAGTTTGAGGTGGGGACCGATATCTCCTGGTATCTGCGTCAGCAAACGCCCGTCTTTACAACCAACAACAATGTTTTCCTCTGGCACGCATACGTAAGCAAGAAGTTCCTGAAGAAAGATCAATTGGAACTGAAGTTCTACGTTTTTGATATTCTGAACCAAAACAAAGGTTTCCAGCGCTACGCCCAGGGCAACCTGATAACTGAGAACAATTACAATACTATTTCCCAATACGGCATGCTCAGCATCATCTGGAACTTCTCTAAGATGGCTGCCGGAGCCCAGGAACCCGAAGGTCCTAAAATGCAAATAAAACTGTAGAACCATGAAGCGCATTATATATATCATACTCCTGGCTTTGCCACAGATCGCTTCTGCACAATATGTGTCGTATGGCAAGATAGAGTTTGAGAAAAAAGTAAATCTTCATCGCCAGTTTACAGAAGATGAGGAGTCGAATGAATGGTTCGAGAAGATCAAATCACAGGTACCTAAGTTCAGCGTTACCTACTTCGACATGTATTTCAACAGTACGAAAGCCATATATAAGCCGGGTAGGGAAACCGATAAAACCTTTAAGATGTTTGGCGGCACCGGTCCGGCAACCGACAATGTGGTGCTTACTGACCTGGATGCGAAGACCGTAAGTTCCGTAAAGCAGATATACGAGCAGAAGTTCACAGTGAAAGACAGCATGCGGGAATTGCGATGGGTAATAAAAGACGAGATCCGCACCATTGCCAATTTTAAATGCCGCAAGGCAGTCAGCAAAATATGCGACAGTGTTTACGTGGTTGCATTTTACACAGATGATATAGTTCCCAATGGTGGCCCGGAAATGTTCAGCGGCCTCCCCGGCATGATACTGGAGCTGGCAATCCCCAGGCTTTATACTACATGGGTTGCCACCAAGGTTGAAACAAAGATGCCCGCCGATGCCGATTTCGCCTTTGAGGAAAAAGGCAAAAAAGTAACCCAGAAGGGCCTGATAGAACAACTCGCATCCAGCTTCAAAAGCTGGGGCAAATACGCCTCCCGCAGCATCTGGTGGTGCGTGCTATAGTTTCATGCAAAACACTGATACTACGCCATTGTCAGGCTGAGCGGCGTCGAAGCCTTGTTGAGGGCTTACTCTCCGCTGACCAGCGAATCTAATTATGCTGCTTGTTTGATGATTTGAACGACACACCTTCCCTCAGGCATATATTTTCACATTTACTCACTTCCACATCTCCACATTAAAATTCCACATCTCCACATTCAAAAATTACCCTATCGCATTTTTCAGATCCTCTATCAGGTCACCCGCATCTTCTATACCCACGCTCAACCTGATCAGCGAATCGCTCAGTCCGTTTTTTATCCTTTCTTCCCTCGGTATAGAACCATGCGTCATCGTAGCTGGGTGTCCTATCAGCGACTCTACACCACCCAGCGATTCTGCCAGCGAGAACAATTGCGTTTTCTTAAGCACTTCAAGTGCGGCGTCAATGTTATCATCTTTCAGCGTGAATGATATCATACCTCCGAAACCCCGCATTTGCTTCTTCGCTATAGCGTGATTGGGATGATCTTCAAAACCCACCCACAATACCTGCCCTACTTTAGGATGCGAACGAAGATATTCCGCTATGGCCTTTCCATTCTCACAATGTCTTTGCATACGGATGTGCAGCGTTTTTATACCGCGCAGCACCAGCCAGCAGTCGTGCGGACCCGGCACTGCCCCGCAGCTATTCTGTATAAAGCGCAGGCGTTCTTCAAGGCTTGCATCATTCATAATGAGAGCGCCATGCACCACATCCGAGTGGCCGCCCAGGTACTTTGTTGCTGAGTGCAGAACAATGTCAGCACCCCAGTCCAGCGGATTCTGCAAATATGGAGAAGCGAAGGTGTTATCCACTACCAGCATCAGTTTATGTTCTTTAGATATGGCAGCGCAGGCTTCTATGTCTATAATATTCAGCAACGGGTTCGTAGGGGTTTCTACCCACAGCATCTTAGTATTGCTGTTTACATAGTTACGGATGTTGGCAGCATCCTGCATGGAAATGAAATGGAATTTGATGCCATAGTTGGCAAACACCTTGGTAAAGATGCGGTAAGTGCCGCCATACAGGTCATTGGAAACGATAACTTCATCTCCCGGTTGCAGCAGCTTCGCTACTGCGTCTGTAGCCGCCATACCGCTGCCGAAACAAAGCGCATATTTACCATTCTCTATATCCGCAAGTGCATTTTGCAGTACCGTGCGCGTCGGGTTTTGCGTGCGTGCATATTCGTATCCTTTGTGGTCGCCCGGCGCAGCCTGCACATAGGTGGAGGTTTGATATATCGGCGTCATTATAGCGCCCGTGCTCGGGTCGGGTTCCACTCCGGCGTGAATCACTCTGGTTTCCAGCTTATGCTTATTGTTATTAGCCATAATATTCTTCTTGAGGCAGCAAATATAGCCCATTAATAAACGCTATGCGGAAACATCCTCGGTGCTGGTGTCCTGGCGGTGAACCAAAGCCGTGGTTGGTAGCCTGGTCAATAACATTTTTAACATCCGCCGCAAGCTCTTTTGACGCTATTAAATTCCTCTGAAGAGTCTATGTGTATAAATTTTTGTATTTTTGTGTATAATCTACAAGAAATGAGAACAAATATTGTACTGAACGAGGAACTGGTGGAAGAGGCTATGAGGCTGAGTAAGGCCCATACAAAAAAAGAAGTTGTGGATATGGCACTCCAGAACTTTGTGGCATACTTAAAGCGTAGAAATATAAAAACGCTTTTCGGCAAAGTAAAATGGGACGGAGATTTGAAGAAAATGCGTGAATTGTGAGCAAGATACTCGTAGATACCTCCGTTTGGATAGATGCGTTGAATGGAAGGAAAAATGTCCAGTCTGATTTGCTTGGCAGGCTCATCGACGACAACGCAAACATTGTTTTATGTCCCATTATTATTCAGGAGCTCTTGCAAGGCATCAGGTACGACAAAGACTATCAAAAGGTAAAGGAGGATCTGGCAGGTTTTGAGGTGCTTCATCTTGACCCCGTAGAAGCTGCCTATGGAGCAGCAGCGTTGTATAGGAAAGCGCGAAAGGAAGGCATCACCATTCGGAAAAGCAATGATTGCCTTATAGCATTTTACGCAATTTCCTGTAAAGCTACGCTCCTCCACAATGATGGCGATTTCAAAAAAATAACGAAGTTCAGCTCACTGAAGTTGCTGTTATAAATAGTTTAATATTTTACCACAACCGTCCGTTCCTTTAAAGTCCTGGCTCCTGCACGCTCCGCCCCGAGCCCGGGAATGGGGATATGTTCTCCCACCGCACTTAAAGCCTATAGCTTATCTTTAATCCATGGAAAGATCACACGTGAGGCCTAACGATGAGCTGAATCCCCAGGAACGTGAGTATGAGAACAGCATACGGCCCCAGTCCATTGAGGACTTTTCCGGACAACCTCAGTTAATAGAAAACCTCCAGATATTCATTAAAGCAGCCAACCTTCGCGGCGAGCCGCTCGATCACATATTATTTCACGGACCTCCAGGCTTAGGTAAGACAACCCTGTCGCGCATTGTAGCCAACGAGTTAGGTGTGAGTATAAAAGAGACAAGCGGCCCCGTCATAGAAAAACCTGCCGATCTTGCAGGCCTGCTCACGGGGCTTGAACCTCGTGACGTACTTTTTATCGACGAGATACACAGGCTCAGTACGGTTGTGGAAGAGTACCTGTATGCCGCTATGGAAGACTATAAGATCGATATCATGATCGATAGTGGCCCTTCCGCCCGTTCTATCCAGATCAATCTGAGCCCTTTTACTTTAGTGGGTGCTACAACACGCTCGGGTTTACTAACAGCGCCGCTGTTATCTCGTTTTGGTATTAAATCCCGCCTGGAATATTATACCTCTGAAGTACTGCAGCGCATCATAAC
>DASPNB010000240.1:0-3307 GCA_035626755.1 Flavipsychrobacter sp. | reverse complement strand
GTTCAATAGCGGCCGGGATGGAAGGCTGGGCATTCTTGCCGCCAACGGCGCTCTGTTTCCCGGCAGCCAGTCATCGGCCAGTAGCCTGACGATGCTGTTAAGCCCTTTTCCTACCCTGAGCTCTACCGGCAATACGATCATGCTCCAGTACCTGACCGGGTTCTTTCAAAGCCCTGTGCCAGCCTGCGCCACACAAACCTTCAATGACAACCTGATACAATGTCTTGACCGAGCACTGGGGAGTACTTCCGCGCAAGGGGACTCTTATTTTTCTCCTGCAGAGAGGATAAAGATGGGAGAGGCGTTGAGGCTGAGAATGTAATATGCAAATATGCAAATGAAGAACAGATTTAGGGATTGGGGGATTTTGAGTTATTGAGATTTGGATTGCAGATGGCAGATTTGAGAGGGAAAAGATTTAGTTGCATTGGACTGCAACTATGTTGATTGTTCGATTGTCTTTATTAGAAAAAGAGTCATGACTTTGCATGTATACCGGCTACCCGATTTTCTGGACTATTTGTCTGTTCATTACAAGCAGCTTTACCAATTATATGCAGGGCGGTTAACAGAACTGTTCCCCTGTTCAGAGCCAACTGAAAACAGCCTGCAGATACAGGATGAAGAAAAAAGCCCCAGAAGAAGCAATGAGTTGCTGATGGAGCTGTGGAAAAAGTTCAGAGGGTAATGTTCTGCTCTTCTTTCCAGATACGTTTCCTCCCCTATTATTAATCAATGATTCCGCCAGGATGGCGAGAATGGGATAGTTATATTTTATCCGTTCCTCGCCGGACTACATTCTTACTTCTGCCACCACATTTCCCAATGCTGGTGTAATAATTGAGCGATCATGTATCCAATTGATGATCATGAAAAAAGTTCTTCTTTTAGTAGTATGTGTGATGGCTTTCACGGTATTGAAAAGCCAAACCCTGGTGTACCCACATCCTGTTCAATTTCTGCCGCTGACCCTTGAACAGCAGGCGGTAAAGATGGCGTATATGGATGTGCCTTCCGCAAAACCCAACGGGCAAGCGGTGGTACTGCTGCATGGCAAGAATTTTAATGGTTATTACTGGAAAGATGTCATCCCTTTTCTAACTGAAGCGGGCTACCGAGTGATTGTGCCGGACCAGGTAGGATGGGGACAGTCGGACAAGCCTAATATCCATTACAGCTTTCACCTGCTGGCATCCAACACCAAGAAGCTGCTGGATACCCTGGGTATACAAAAAGCACATGTGCTGGGACATTCTATGGGTGGCATGCTGGCAACCCGCTTTGCACTGATGTACCCGCAGACGGTGGATAAACTGATCTATGAAAATCCTATTGGCCTGGAGGACTATAAGACCTTTGTCCCCTACACACCGGCAGACGAACAGTATGCCAACGAGATGAAGGCAAATTATGAATCGCTAAAGAAATATCAACAGAGCTATTACCCGGTGTGGAAGCCGGAGTATGAACAGTATGTAGCGGCTCAATTTGCTGCTTTGCAATTGCCAGACAGGAAGCAGGCTACCTGGGCCAGTGCGCTCACCTACCTGATGATCTATGAGCAACCGGTAGTGTACGAGTTTAAACATATCAACCAGCCTACCCTGCTTATTATTGGCCAGGAAGACAGAACGGTGGTTGGCAAGAACCTGCTACCAAAGGAGGTAGCGGCTAGGCATGGCCGGTACCCTCAACTAGGCAAGTGGCTGAAAAGCCAGATCAGGGACTCGCAATTGGCGGAACTGAAAGGTGTAGGCCATATACCGCATATACAGGCCCTGCCCGCTTTCCGGAACAGTGTGCTCGCCTTCCTTCGCTCCTGACCAGATTTCCCTATCATACTCAATGCAGTAGGTGCCCGCAGCAGCTGTAGAAGCTCTTTTTATCGACAAGGTTCTGTTTACAGGCATAGTTTCTGTTCTGCACATAGTGATAACCTATTTGTGGAATTGAAAACTTACGTTATGGCAGAAATTCATGTGCAATCGAAGAAACAATCATCCAATGCCTCGTGGATCTGGATCATTGCCGCTTTACTGGTAGCAGCTGCTCTTGTTTATTACCTGATGAACCGAAATAAAGAGCAGGAAGCTACACCTGCTATACCACCGGCTGCATCGAAGCTGGAACCCAAGGTAAGACCCCAGCAGCCACAGCATAATGAGCCATTTATACCAGTTGTGTATATGCGCTCAGTATAAAGAATGAATTGCAAACCGAAAGCCTTGCTTTCACAAAAATGAACAGCTATGGATAACATGAAACACAGGCGACTGCAGGAACTGGATCGCTCTGATTTTGATATAGTCAAAGGCGAGCCAGATATCAGGGGATGGGATGTGCGCAACTCCCAGGGGCAAAAGATAGGCGAAGTAGAGGAACTGATAGTAGATGCGCAGCAGAAGAAAGTGCGCTACATGGTGGTGGACCTGGATGACAATGAGCTAAAGCTTGACCACCGCAAGGTGTTATTGCCTATCGGTATGGCAGAACTGCAAAAAGATGAAGACGACGTGATCCTTCCGAACGTAACCGCCGAACACTTACGTGCTATACCTGATTATGACAAAAATGAGATTAACGCGGATACAGAAAGAAAGATCTGCACCACACTAGGCAGGAAGATGGAGACCAATAGCATGATGGAAGGCGAACAACTGAGCAATGAGTTCTATAAGCATGACTACTACAATGATGACAACCTGTACAAACATCGGCTGCATGAAATAGGTGACCAGCAGAAGCGGCAGGAGTCGGAGTATGAGAAAGGCCTGAAACTATGGGAAATGAGAAGCGAGGGTGGTGTTTTACCCGGCAGCGGAGGAGAAAGAACGCAGCGCAGAAGCGAGATCAATGAAGACGCAAGAATGGAGATGGTACGCAACAGACGCAAGTCGTACGAAGAGCAAAGGAGGAGCAGCAACCGTATGGACAGGGACCGTGGCGACGAAGGCCGTCAACGTGATGATGACCGCTATCGCGACGATGAACGTTCGCACCGGAGAGGCAACTCGATCGTGGACAGGTTAAGAGACGAGGGATTACAGGAAAGATGATGACGAAGGACGAAGGGCGAAGCATGAAGTACAAAGTACGAAATACGAAGTACGAGGGATTAGGAATTGGGTAAGAGGTACGGGGCATGCTCTGTACCTCTTACCATGTACCCTGTATTTAAACATTTAAGGTTTGGGAAAGTAAACTTTACTGATCTTGCCGTCTTTGATCTCGTAGATGGCGATACCATAGAATGGCTTGTTGCCAAAACCCCACACTTCTTCATGGTCAATGACGATATTGCCCTGCA
>DASPNB010000239.1:0-2468 GCA_035626755.1 Flavipsychrobacter sp. | reverse complement strand
GGCCTTGCTGCCATGTACTCCGTCATTATCCCATGCTTCGATGTAGTAGCTAAGTTTCTGCCCGGGCTGCAGGTCCATCGCCTCTATATCGAAATAGTGCTGGAACGCCGTCAATGCTCCGGGAGTAATATTCAAAGGTTGGCTCTCTTTTTTTAATTCCTTGTTTTGCTGGTTTGTGATAGAATAGTGGAATAACACCCTGCTTACGCCATAGTCGTCGCCTGCATTGCCGTTCAGCAACACCTGTTTGCCTGAAACAGAATCCCTGTATTCCTGCAGTTGCAATACAGGATGTTCATCAGGTATGACTTTTACCAGGTAATTGAATGTATCGGTAACAGATACTTTCTTGTTACTGAGTATAAGCGTATAGCCCGTATCTGCCATGAACCGGTATTGCAAAGACCAGGTGTTACCTTCTTTCGCTAATACTTGCTCAGCACCATTTCCCAGCCTGATCGCCACCTTGTCCGTATGCTCTGCAACAAACTCCCATTTTACTGAGGTGCCAACGGGAACGGTCATGTCACCCAGGCTGCTTACTTTCTCGTCAGGCTTTCCTGTATAAGCGGGATAGTCGAGTGATATAGCAAAGGATTTAAGTATCGGTTTTTGAACGACCTTCAGCGTATATGGTTGCGAATAGAAACCCGCGGCATAAAGTCTGAATTCCACCGGGCCGGTCACATTTCTGAAAGTATAATTGAATAAATTGTTGTCTTTTGTTGTCATGGGCACAATGTCATCGCCTATTGCTACAGACAGGTCTGCCGGCTGTACATCTCCACGTGTAGTAGCCTCTATCGTAAAATCACTATTGCGCGTTGCCTTCAGATTCCTGGTATTCAGGATAAAACTGAATGGTGCAGGTTGTTCAAATGCTTTCGTAGGATGCAATAGACGGGCCGATGCATCTTTGAACATATTAGGCGCTGCCACCAGCATAAACACACCCGCCAACAGTACGGGCAGCAAATAAGGAAGGTATTTTTTGTTTTTTGAGAGGTCTATGGCTGATACCACCGGCACCACGACCAGCTGTTTAGCTTTTTGCTCAATACTGGCCTCTATCAGTTCGCGGCTGGCATGTGTGTCGGTATTTTTCTTTAGTTGTAAAATGTTCAGCAGTTTATCGCTTACGTCCGTAAAGTGTTGCCCGATAATAACCGCCGCCTGTTCATGGCTGATGATTTTACCCAATCTTGCCATTTTGGTAAGTGGTATGATTATCCAGGCAACTAATGCCGCCAAGCCGCCCGCGACAAATAATATCGCAATAACTGTGCGCAGCCAAACGGGCATATACAGGAAGTATTCGCTCACGGTAACCGTAAGAATAAAGAGCAGGATACAGGTAAGAAAAACCAATGTTCCTCTAATGAGCTTATTGGCATAATACTTTCGTATAAATGCATCTAACGAGGATATGAGCAGGTCGTAGTTATTCATGATATTCCGTACCATACGCAATATAACTGATTTATCATTACTCCTGTCATAAGGCTTTGTTATAGTAAATTTGCAATCTTTAGCCAGTTAAAGTATGATACAACTGTACCCGGAACGGGCGGCTGACGCATTAGAATTTGACAAAATACGTTTGCACTTGCATAAAAAATGCAGAACGGATGCTGCCCATGAGCGCGTGGATGGCATGCGGTTTCATACCAGGCTGGAATATGTAAAAAAAGAACTGCAGCAGACCCATGAATATAAGATGCTGCTCAGCAGCAGCGACTATTTCCCCAACGATTTCACCACCAATGTTCAAAAAGAATTAAAACTGCTGTCCATTCCACGTTCCGTATTAGGTGGCGAACAACTGCTGGATTTTAAGAAACTGGCGGTGAATATGAAGGATATTCTCGTATGGTTTAGCAAACACGAGGGCCTTTATGACCAATTGCGGGAAATATGTGCTCATGTAACTTATGACAAAAGCATTACAGAACTGATAACATCGGTAATAGACGACACGGGGCAGGTAAGGGATAACGCATCGCGGGAACTGATGAGTATCCGGAGCGAGTTAACTGCCAAAAGGCAGCAATTGCGTAAGATATTTGAGGGTATCCTGCGGAAACTTAATAAAGAGGGCTACCTGGCAGATATTGCTGAAAGCTTCCTGAACGGCAGGCGTACTGTGGCTGTATTTGCCGAGCATAAACGTATAGTTAAAGGCATATTGCATGGTGAAAGTGATAGCCAGCGTACAGTATTTATTGAGCCCGAAGCGACCATAGAGCTGAATAACGAGGTATTTAGCTTAGAGCGTGCCGAAGCCAAAGAGATACAACGAATACTGGCAGACACTACTGAACAACTTTCTGTTCATCACCCCCAACTGGAAACTTATTACCACATCAGCGGCCTTTATGATTTCATAAGAGCGAAGGCGCTGTTTGCCCAGGACATCAATGGCAACTTACCCCGCCTTAGCCCGCACCCTGAAATGGAGTTGATAAAAG
>DASPNB010000238.1:0-2043 GCA_035626755.1 Flavipsychrobacter sp. | reverse complement strand
GCTACTGTAGAATTGTTGATGAAATTCAGATTGTTTGAGCTGGTATAGTTGTTGGGTCCTGTCCAGGTAAGTGAGCCGCTGGAAAAGCCGGTAATAGTTGTGGATAGAGAAAAGCTTTCTCCTTCACAAATGCTGTTTTGATACCCATAGTATTGATTCAAAATGGCTGTAATGGATGGCGTAGACGATACGGTGTCAACCTGGAAATGATCGGGGTGAGAGTTACAGCCGTTGTAAGTAGAAAATACGGTATAAGTGCCTGCATTGATAGCCTGGAAATTACTAAGTGTAGGATTTTGGCTAGAGGAGGTGAATCCATTAGGTCCGGTCCATGTGTATGAAGTTCCTGTATTTGAGCTTGATGCAAGTTGCAACGTGTTGCCCGGACACACAGGCCCGTTACTACTACCCTGAACGTTTGGGTTAGGATATACGGTGATAGTAACCGGATTTGAGATCACTGTACAGTTGTTGAAGTCCGTTATCTGCACTTCAAATGTGTAGGTGCCTGGCTGAAAAGCATAGTAGTTCCATGTCTCAATGCCCAAAGGGCCAAGGTTGCCGTTGATGAACCACTGATAGTCATATAATCCTGCAGGTGTGGCCGTTAAAATAAAAGTGCTGTCCTGGCAAGAGCTGGTAGCGTTAACGGTTAGAGTAGCAGTACACTGCGCAAGACTTTTTTCGCTTTGGAGAATGAGTAGCGGCAGCAAAAATGCGAGGAGACTGCGAGTAAGGGACTTGACCATATGCTAAAATTTTAGGTGAATGCTGATGCAATAAAAATGTAATGTGTTGTAAAAGTAAGCCAAATATTTTCATAATGACTAATATGGAAACATTCCAGATGAATATTTATTATGTGAATGTTGGTGGTGGTGTTTATGCCTATTTTCGCCCGATTCCCAACGATTTTCAACAAATAACCGTCTACTAATGAAACCAAGATATTTATTAACTAAGTACTAAACTAAATCAGCATGAATCTAGGCCTATCAATTAAAGTAATCAGGAGGGAGTTGGGGATCACCCAGTATGAACTTTCTGAAAAATGCGGAATTTCCCAGACTTCTCTTTCTCAAATAGAAACAGGAACCAAGCGCCCGAGTCCGCGTACCATTAAAAGAATATGCGAAGTGCTGGAGGTGCCTGAGTCTATTATTTATATACTGGGCATGCAGGACAGCGATGTGCCAGAAAGCAAAAAGGGCATATATAGTATGATATTTCCATCAATACAGAACCTTGCCTTGCAGATTGTATCTGACGAGCATGTGGCTTTTGTAACGAGCAAGATAGCGGTATAGTGTAAACTCATTATAATCAAGAAGAGGATCGTCCCGGCTGTTGGGACGATCCTCTTTTAGTTTTATTCGATCTGCTAGTTATTACTTACCCAGATAGGAGCTGTATATATTCTATCTCCGTCGTCCTGTATTATCTCCGCATAGAAATAAAGGCTTTCTCCCTGGCCAATGAGGATACTGTAATAAATGTTGTCTGTGTCCTTTTCACTGATGATCACTTCCGGCATGAGATCTGAGCCCGGTGTGCCGTGATAGATCTTTATAGATTTTATTCCTTCTTTATCTTTGTCTTTCACCTCAAGGCTTAGAATGGCTTCCGAGGTTTGTACAGAGCTTCCCATGTAATGGTTGTCGTTGATTGTGTAATACACTTCTGCATTTCGATCATCAGATGCATAGAAGCGACGAGCCCTCAACGCGTCAAGTATGTTGCTCTTCGTTAGCTTTTTGGCCAGTACTACCGTTCGGGATTCAGCCATTCTGCCAAAGGTCAGGTTGTGATTGTCGTGGTCTACAGTGGGACCCAGTTTGTAGCCTTTAGCCAGCATCCCTTTGTAGTATTCATGGAACCTCTTTGCGGGGTCTTCATCATAGTTGGTAGAAGTGGCAAAGGCTGGCCCTGTAGCAACAGCAACACCACATATAGCAGCGGCAGCATCCTGGTTGTAATGATCGCCCATCAGGTTGTCATAATCGTCCATTTCAGGATGTGCGAGTGTAGCGAAAGCGCCGGAAT
>DASPNB010000237.1:0-9017 GCA_035626755.1 Flavipsychrobacter sp. | reverse complement strand
TCGACCAGGTGGCCCGCGAAATAGTAGATAAGATTAAAGTCTAGCCATTTTCGGGTTTCATACCTTCTATAAATGCCATCGGGACAGTCAGTTCCAGGCATCCATGTTCCATTGCGTGCAGGTTGAGGTTTTGTTCCAGCCTGCTGAATACTTTTTTCCGGTCCTTGCTGCCTATCAGCTCTGTCCAGGAAGATAGCCAGCCGAGTTTTACAAAATAATGGTTGAGAAATGCGCTCCCGTCTGCAAACTTCATTTCAAATTGCTCAGTGTAGTGCCTCGTAGGTACTAGCCCTGCATTGGTATAAAGATCGGAAATACTGGCAACAGTGCCGCGGTGCTCCTGCTGATGTCTTAGTTTTCCAGCCGCATCCTTTAGCCCCAGGCCTGCAACCGTAGTTTCATATATGTCGTAAAACTCTTTCCAATGTCCGTTCAGGTTAGTAGTCAGCGCCAACTTGCCACCCGGTTTTAATACTCGGTAACACTCAGAAAATATCACTTCGGGTCTTTCAAAATTGTTGATCCCGAGATTAGAAACGATAAGGTCAATGCTACTGCCTTCAAGCGGGATATTTTCGCCTGAACCTTCTAATACTTCCACATTGCTGAGTCCATAGTTGGTGATCTTCTGTCTTGCCCTGTTATTGGCATTTGTCCATGTATCAAGCCCGTAACATTTGCAGGTATTGCCGAAACGTCCTGCTATTTCCATCAGGGGAAAACCTGCCCCTGAGCCTATATCAAGAATAGTTAGCCTCCTTTTGTATTCCAGGTGCTTCAGCATTAGCAGCCCGAAGTAAGCGCTCCAAAGCGGCAATTCATCAAAGGTGCTCACAAATTCCGGGCTGTCTTCAAATTTATATGATAGGTATTCACTCATATATCTAAGATACGGCAATAAAAATTTGGTTTGTATTTAGCATTTTTGCTAAATTTGTTAAAACACGTAATTGGCAAACAGCAAAGCTGCACGGGAACTGGAGGAATTTGATAAGGTTTTTAAAGCCTTGGCACATCCCACCCGCCGCTATATACTAACGCTTCTGCTGGCTGAAAAACGACTGAATGCCGGTGATATAGTCAGCTATTTTGAAGACAAATGGCCTACTATCACACGTCACCTGAAGCAGCTGGAGGAGGCGGGGCTTATTATCTCCGAGCGGGAAGGAACCCAGCTTTTTTACTCCCTGGAAGCCGGTCGGGTGAAAGCCGTGGTCAATAAATGGTTACAATGGTTTTAATAAATAATACGCGAAATGAAAAAACTTGCATTTGCTATGTACAAGCCCCGTGAGGGCAAAGCTGAAGAGCTGATGGACATATTGAAGATCCACATTCCTACTTTGAAAGAGTATGACTTGATAACCGACAAAGAGCCTTTTACCGTGCTTTCAGAAAATGGCACCGTAATAGAAATATTCGAATGGGCTTCACAGGAAGCAATAGATCTCGCCCACGAACATCCTGCTATCCGGACTATCTGGGGCAAAATGGGACCTATCTGCGATTTTGTAAGTATGAAAGATCTGCCTGAATCGCAGAACGCATTCCCGAGCTTCGATATCCTCTCCTAGCCGTCTTTGTCAATCCTGTCCAATCCGCTACCTTTGTCCCACATTTTAAGTAGAACAGGTATGAAACTAAACAAGGTACTGGACATACTCGGGATAGAGAAGAAAAACGAGGGTGCCTCAACGGGTACAAAATGGCTGAAATCTGGTGGCGAAAAGATAGATTCTTTTACGCCGGTAGATGGAAAGCTGTTGGGTGCCGTGCATGGGGTCAATCGCAAGACATACGACGCGGTAGTGAAGCAGGCGGAAGTTGCCTTTGAAGAGTGGCGCATGTGGCCTGCGCCTAAACGCGGCGAGGTAGTTCGCCAGGTAGGTGAGGCTTTGCGGAAATATAAAGAGCCACTGGGCCGTCTTGTGTCTTACGAGATGGGTAAGAGCTTGCAGGAAGGCTATGGTGAGGTTCAGGAAATGATAGACGTCGCCGACTATGCAGTTGGTCTTTCTCGTCAGCTGTATGGTCTTACCATTCATAGCGAGCGTCCTATGCATCGCATGTATGAGCAATGGCATCCTCTTGGTGTAGTGGGTATTATCTCCGCCTTCAATTTTCCCGTAGCTGTTTGGAGCTGGAACAGTTTCATCGCCTGGGTTTGTGGTGATACCTGCGTATGGAAGCCATCGGAAAAAACGCCGCTTACAGCTATAGCTTGTCAGAATATCATTTCAGAAGTATTCAAAGCCAATAAAGTTCCCGAAGGGGTCTGTGGTCTCGTAGTTGGCAATCGCGAAACAGGGGAGTGGATGAGCAATGATACGCGCATTCCACTTGTATCAGCTACAGGCTCTACCCGCATGGGCAAGGCCGTAGCAGCTGCCGTTGGTAGCCGCCTTGGTCGTTCCTTGCTGGAGCTGGGTGGTAACAATGCCATCATCATTTCCGAGAACGCCGATCTCGACATCGCCCTCCGCGCTGTTTTATTTGGTGCAGTAGGTACCGCAGGTCAGCGTTGCACTACCACTCGTCGCATTTTCGTCCAGGAAAAGGTGTACGATACTTTCAAAAAGAAACTTGTCGCCGCCTATAAGCAGCTTTCCATCGGCGACCCACTGAATGAAAGGCATCACGTAGGTCCGCTTATCGATAAAGACGCAGTAAAAAACTACCTCGCCAGTCTCGATGCCATTCGCAAGCAAGGTGGCAAGGCAGTAGTGGCCGGCGGTGTACTGGAAGGGAAGAGTTATGAAAGCGGCTGCTATGTAAAGCCATGCATTTACGAAGCGAATAATAGTATGGAAATAGTAAAGCACGAAACCTTCGCGCCTATTCTTTATATGATGAAGTACAGCAAGCTCGATGAAGCCATCGTTATGCAAAATGATGTCCCCCAGGGACTTTCCTCTTCTATAATGACCCTCAACATGCGCGAGGCTGAAGCCTTCCTTTCACACAAGGGCTCCGACTGCGGTATAGCCAATGTGAACATTGGTACCTCGGGCGCCGAGATAGGTGGAGCCTTCGGTGGAGAAAAAGAAACAGGCGGTGGCCGCGAAAGCGGGTCGGACAGTTGGAAAGCCTACATGCGCCGCCAGACCAATACCATCAACTGGAGCGATCAATTGCCACTCGCCCAGGGCATTAAGTTCCATGTCTAGTTATGAAATCGATCTGTAAATAAGCCCCCCGCAGGTTTACCCTGCGGGGTCTTTACTTTTAGTGAATTTCGATGGATTTTAATGACTACTCAGCCTTTCCCTCACTTTGGCCAGGTTAGACTTTAAAGTACTCAATGCCGCCTCTATCGCTAGTTCATAAGTATTAGCATGGCTGGTAGCCACAATCGGTGCCATACCCTCATAGCGCGCTTCCATCAGGCAGCGTTTATCGTTCTGCCCTTCTTTTCTTCCATTTTCATCACCAAGGTACACTTCCACCCTCGTAATGTGTTCGCTGTACCTGTCTAGTTCCTGGCTGATAAATGAGGTGTATTCTTCCCTGCTTTTCTCACCAAAATGGACGTTATTATCGGTGTTTAATTGAATGATCATCAAGACATTTTTTTTGAATGAACTTATAAAGCATGCATACAAAATCCATACCTGTGGCCTGGCATTTTTGAAACCTCTAAAATTTGGCCTTCTTTTTGTTTAGCAATTGCTAAGTTGCGTTACGTATGAAGAAAGGCTACCTTTTTCTGCTTGTTTTCCTCTTCTCTTTCGGCGCGAAAGGGCAGGAGCAAACCTTGTTGCTTTCTGAGCACTATTGCGATAGCATGAGCTACTACTACGGCGATGCTATCATCAGGTATTACAGCGCCTATAATGACGATTCCTTGCAGCTTATTATGAACGAATGGGAACAGATTTGCGGCCTTACAGAACCCTTACTTTCTTTCAAATTACTCTACACAATTGGGAATGGCACCTTCAGTGAGGAAATGTATGGCACAAGAATGCCTGCTGTTTTGCTGGAGTATCGCGAAAACGCCAGAGGCCATGAAGATATGCCCAACGTCCCTGGCGATTACTATGCCTACTTACGTGATGTCGCTGCAAATCTTCAAAAGCTGGACCTTTCTCCTGTAGAAAAAGTCATTGCAGGCTATTACGAATCGGGCGATGAAGATATTTTAAATAACATGGATAGCACTTCCTTAGGAAACACCTGGCTGTATAAAAGCTATGCTGCCTATAAGGAAAAGATCTACCGTACTTACGGCCGCTTCAGTATGGGTATACTCTTAGGAGCCTGGATACCTGACGGTAATATACAAGCTCTCGGCAGCCATCCTCAGGTAGGGTTTCAGATCGGCAGTACCTGGGAAAAGTTTTCGCTCAATCTTGAACTGGCACTGCGTTTCATGAATGCACCTAAAAACTTCCAGGTCTATCATCAGGGCTTCACCTACGATACCAAATACCACACGGGCATTTACTTAGGCCTCGGTACAGGCTTCACTTATGCCAGGATAGGCAAGCACCAGCTCGACCTGCTCGCAGGCCTGGGATACGACAATATCTCGGTCCTGCAAAGTACCTCTGAAGATGCTAATGACGGCAAAGCTTTATCTTCTATCAATATCAACGGAGGCCTTGCTTACATGTTTCATATCAGTAAGAAACAGTACCTCGGCTTAGTTGGCAAATACAACCTGCTCTTTTACAAAAATCGTGGCGGCACCAATCTCAGCGGCAATGCCATCACCATCAGCCTCATTTACGGCTTTCACTAAAGAAAGCTGCCGGACCCGCAGGCCCGGCAACTTTGTTTATGCTAAAGATTGCGTTCTTATGGAATAGCTATTTTTCTCGCCCTGCAGCTTATGATAACTGGTATACGATGCCGCCAGTATTGCGAAAACTACCAGGGGGAAAAATGTCTGGAAATCCGCTCCGTCAGCTGCCCAGTGGCTTATTGCAGCAGCAATGAAGGTCATTCCGAAACCTGCATAAGCCCACTCCTTTACCCTTCCCTTTACAAACGGCAGTACAATTGCCAATGCTCCCGCCACCTTAAAAACGGTGAGCATCACCCTGAAATAGTCCGGGTAGCCCAGGTGGCGTACGCCTTCCACCGCCAGTTGGCTGTTAGAGGTAAGTGCAGGTATTACTCCTTCAAAGAGAAAGATAATAATAGTCGTTGTCCAGTAGACGATCTTGGTTGTTTTACTTGTTTTCATATTCTATCATTTTGGTTACTGCAAAGTAAATTTGCTCGCGCAACTTCAAAGCTGTGTTCCAATGACAAAAAAGAGGGGTGTTTACGACAAGGCATAAAAAACCGCCTCGGCAGAGCCAGGGCGGTTTTAAAAATATTGTTGAAACTATTATTCTTTTACAATGCTTCCGGTATAAGTTGCAGTAGCGCTCGTCACGCGGTAGAAAAACATACCTGTAGGCAGGTGCTTACTGTTCACGGTATTGATGCCTTCATTAAGTGTTTGCGTTTGCATCACCTTACCATCCATAGTATATACCTGCAGCATCATTTCCTTCCCCGCCGGAACGTTAATGCTCCAGCTGTCGCTGAACGGGTTAGGGTATACGGCAATTGATTCCGCGCCAACACTATTAATATCCAGCGGGTGGATATAATTGATATAGCCTGCACCACCTACCAATTTGGTAGTCTGGAATTGTGCGTACTGTGTAGTACCCACAGGCGATGATTTCCAGTTTGTAGTGCTGGCGGTAGTTCCATAAGTATATACCTTCAGGTTGCCCGATGTCGCTCCCGAAAGACCAAGCGATGGATCTGCCGATACAGTACTGGCTTCCAGGTTGTAGAAGGAGAAGTTGCTCAATTGTGCCGGCGCTCCCGGTACCGAACCATCTACGTCGGTTATATCAGCGTTGGTAAATGGTACATAGACATCCACTGCCGTAGTCGGCTGCGTAATCGGCGTTATCGACCAGAAGCGGCGCATGGCTACGTTATTACCTCCTGCGCCGGGCACACCGCTTGGCAGGTTGAAAGTCACACCCGTTCCGCCACCATAACTGGCCAGCGTTGTAGCCTTTACAAGGAAGCCTGTCTGGTCCAGGTCTCCTATGGCATTGCTGCCTGCCTTTATCTTCAGTACTATCTTGTCTTGTATGGTGTCAGCATTCATGCCGTCGTTCCAGTAGTAGGTAACGCCGTTGGGGTCGGTACACTGCCTGTTAGCAGTCGTTGTTACATTAGCTGTCGTAACGGGCACATTGGGTGCATAGTAATGCAGGCAGGGTTTGTTACCATTCACTTCCGAACGGAGTTTATTTCCCGGTAGGGTGCCAAAACCATTGGCAAAATTCACACCTACTCCCGATACCAGGTGGCAGTAGCTCATTATTGTTCCGTCAGCAGTGGGGTATTGCGGGTTAGGCATAGCACAGCTACCTTCCAGCGGTGTATAGCAGCCATCTATTGCGCCACCTGTCCAGCCACACCAGTGTGTGTGTCGCGATCCTACATTGTGCCCCAGTTCATGTGCAGTGGCATTTACATTCCATGTATAAGTAAAGCTGGTAGGAACCGTACTGTTAATATTTACAAAAGCATATGGCCCTGAAGACTGCGATGAGTTGTAAGAGTTGCAGACTACATCCAGCCAGGCTATGCCGCCCATGCCACCGTACCTTGTGCTATAAAGAACTGCAAGGTCTGCACCCTGCATTGAGTTCTGCGTCACCTGCCCGAATTTGGTAAGAAAAGCACTTGAGCTATTGGAGAGTGATTGATAATCATCACTGGCTGTATTCACAATTACTGTCTTCAGCGCCAGGTATATACCCTCGTTCCTGTATAGTGTAGAAACGAAGTTGAAGATAGCAGTGGCCTGGTTGGTTACACTGCTTACAATACTGTTCTTTGTTAGGTAAGTAGCATAGTCTGCACGCAGGTAAACTTGTATTTCCTTGCAGTTATTGAACTTATTTTTCGAAACAGCGTCTGCTTCATCATTTGTGGTATTCAGGTATTCAGGCAGTTCATCGGCGCTGCATATAGGTCCTTCTTGTTTTATTTTCAGGTCCTTGTCGTTAAACAATATGTAGCTCGGGTTGCCTGCATCTTCTGTCACCAATGAATTCGGGTGCATTACAAAATTGCCCACTCCGGGTATAGAAAAGATACCGCTCACTTCATTATTAAAGAACGAGAAAGCAGCTATCGATCCCGGTACGCCTTCTACTACACCGCGGTAATAAAGGCCACGATCATAAGTCACGGTCGTTTCCTTGCCGTTTGCATCGGTAGCCAGCTTAAAGCCACTCGCCAGGAAGTCATACTGCGCCAGGTTGATAACAAAATACCCACCCTGCGGATTAGGAATAGCCAGGTCAATGCACCTGTTCTTTTCATTTCTGAACTGGTTCAGCTTGCTGAAGTCCAGCGTAAAGAAGCTCGCTTTCGTTACATAGTTTTCTGCCTGTTTAAAGGGGAAACTGTGATCCGCCACCCACAGGTCGCTTACTTCCTTAAATGTCTGTTCTGATTTTTCCCTGTCAATGAACGCCTGCAGGGGAGCGTGACGGTCATAAGCCTGTACCGTTGCGCCGGTTAAACAAAGTGCCGCTATTGAGAGCAGCCTGAAAAATACCTTTTTCATCATCACCAATAAATTAAAAAAACTGTTTGAGTGTTTAAAAAAAGCCCTTTTGACACAGGGCGTTCTGATGGTGTAGTGATAAACAGGGGCCATGAAATTAGGGAAATCTCCCCAATAAAGGGTGATTTTTCATAATAGTTATCCGGATTTTACCCACAATTAACAAAAGTTCCTCTTATAATATTCCAATCCTATACGTATTTCGCCGTATGTGTAATCCTCTCCTAATAGGTCTTTTATGGGCTTGGCTGCCTGGTACTGGCCTGTCTGGCGGACTATCTCTGCTATCTTGTCCAGTTTTTGCTGGGGTACCAGCCTTAAGGGGTCCAGGCTGCCATCAGCTACAAAGGCAGAAAGATGCCCTTCTATAGTATTGGTAGCCATTCCTCTTTCCCGGGCTATTTCTTCTATAGACAGACCTTGTTTATAGAGCGACAAGGTAGCTTGCTGCGTTCCGGTCGGCCCGGTTCTTTCGGCCCTTTCCGCCCGTTCCTTTCTTTTCCGTCCTTTAAAATGCATCCGGCTCTCCAGTGAGTGCTCCTTGCTATATGCATGCACCGATTTCAGGAAGGCCGTTCCGTACTTGCTCACCTTATAATCACCAAAGCCGGCGATATTTTTCAGCTCGTTATAGGTCTGCGGCAGATAAGTGGCTAACTCTATCAGGGAGTTATCAGCTACTATAGCATAGGCAGGCACATTCTCTTGTTCGGCCAGGTGATAGCGGACTCCCTTCAGCTGGTGGAGCAGTTCTTGTTCGTATTCCGGACTTGCGTCTGCCTCTGCTTCCTGCACTTTGCGGGCAACCAACTTCACTTGTAGCTCGCCTTTTAGTATTTTCTTACTGTTGTCGTTCAGCTTCAGTATCGGGAATTGATCATCAGTAATATCCAGCATATGATTAGCCAGCAGTTGCTTCACTATCCACTGCCATTCGTCTTTCTTCAGGTTCTTACCTACGCCATAGGTCTTTAGCTCCTTGTGCGCCGCCAATATTTTCTCCCTCGCAGAGCCTCTTAGGAAATCAATAAGGTACCCTGCACCAAACCGCTCACCTGTCCTTACTATGGCAGATAGCAGTTTCTGCGCATCTTCCGTGGCATCCTTTTCATCCAGCTCGCTAAGACAGTAGTCACACGATCCGCAGTACGGTGCTGCCTGCTCACCAAAATACTGTAGCAGGTATTGCCTGCGGCAGCCTTCGTGCTCCGCAAAGTTCTGCATCTGCCTCAGCTTCTTTTCCGATATGGCTGTTTGCGCGGCATTGTTCTCAATTTGTATAAAGCGCCTGAGCTTCATGATATCCGATACAGAATAGAAAAGTATCGCATCAGCATGCGCACCGTCACGTCCCGCGCGCCCTGTCTCCTGGTAGTAACCTTCTATATTTTTGGGCACATCATAGTGTATCACATAG
>DASPNB010000236.1:0-7404 GCA_035626755.1 Flavipsychrobacter sp. | reverse complement strand
GCAGGTATACCTGCAAATGGCAGAGCCTCGCTGGGTGGTAGCTATAGGTGCCTGTGCGTGCAGCGGCGGTATCTTCGACTCTTACTCTGTGCTGCAGGGTATAGACCAGGTGATACCGGTGGACGTGTATGTATCTGGTTGCCCTCCAAGGCCTGAGGCTATAATGGATGGCATGATGAGCATACAGAAGCTGGTGCAGAACGAAAGCCTTCGCAGGCGTAACAGTGAGCAATACAAAGCTTTACTAAGCGAATACGGAATACAGTAGTTAAGTCAAAAGTCAAAAGTCAAAACCAAAAGGTGGGGACTTTGACCAACGAAATAATAATGGCTTTGACCAAAGAGATAATAAAAGAAAAATTGCTTGGCAAGTTCGGGGAAAGCATCAGCTTTGATGAACCCTATGGCATGCTGACCTTTACTGTGCCTGCTACGCAGAACATAGAAGTGATGCAGTACCTGTGGGATGAAGGCTTCCAGTTCCTTACTGACTTGACGGGCGTGCATTATCCTGACAGGGCGGGTGAAGAACTGTGTGTGGTATATCACCTGCATAACCTGGTGACCAATATCCGTGTAAGAATGAAGGCCTATGTGCCCTCGGCGCAGCCGGATATCAGGACTGCTGTGGAGCTGTTCTCAGGGGCTAACTGGATGGAGAGAGAGACCTACGATTTCTTCGGCATTAACTTCACCGGTCACCCTGACCTGAGAAGGATACTGAACGTAGATGAGATGGATTATTTCCCGATGCGTAAGGAATACGAGATGGAAGATCCTACACGTAAGGATAAGGACGACGAGATGTTCGGCAGGTAACCCCCTCCGCCCCCTAAAGGGGGAACGGAACGAAAGGGAAATTAAATAGTGTTTTACTCCGCAAGGAGATACGCAATATGACAGATTTACAACAACAGCAGCAGCACATAAAGCTGAGTGAGGAAAGCTTACAGAAGCAGACCACAACGCTGAACCTGGGGCCTACGCACCCGGCCACGCATGGTGTGTTCCAGAATATACTGGAGATAGATGGCGAGCGCGTTCTTGATGCCAAGCCAACCATCGGCTACATACACCGTGCTTTTGAAAAGATAGCTGAACGCAGGCCTTACTATCAAATAACTACTCTTACCGACAGGCTTAACTATTGCTCGGCCCCCATTAACAATATGGGCTGGCATATGACCGTAGAAAAGCTGCTGGGCATAAAAATACCTAAACGTGTAGACTACCTGCGCGTGATAGTGATGGAGCTGGCACGCATAGCCGACCACCTGGTGTGTAATTCCGTTGTAGCAGTAGATACGGGAGCACTTACCGGGTTCACCTATGTGTTCCAATGGCGTGAGCTGATATACGAGATTTATGAAGAAATATGCGGAAGCCGCCTGACGACCAATATGGGCCGTGTAGGTGGATTTGAGCGCAACTTCACTGAAACAGCATTTGCCAAGATCAATAAATTCGTAGACGAATTCCCGAAAGTGATGAAGGAATTTGAAACACTGATGAACCGCAACCGCATTTTTATGGACAGGTGCATTGGCGCCGGACCCATAAGTGCAGAAAGGGCGCTGAGCTATAGCTTTACCGGTCCGAACTTGCGTGCAGCCGGTGTGGACTATGATGTGCGTGTGGCTGAACCATATAGTTCTTACGAAGACTTTGAGTTTAAGATACCTGTAGGTACCACAGGCGATGTATATGACCGCTACATGGTGCGCAACGATGAAATATGGGAAAGCCACAGCATTGTAAAGCAAGCCATGGATAAGATACAGAAGCTGGAGGGCGAGTTCCCTTCAGAAAGGGAAGTGTTCTATGCTCCGGAGGCCGACCATTTCCACCTTCCTGCAAAGGAAGATGTATATACCAAGATGGAGGCGCTGATCTATCACTTCAAAATAATAATGGGAGAGATAGACGCGCCGGTAGGTGAAGTGTATCATGCGGTGGAAGGAGCCAATGGCGAATTAGGATTTTACCTGATAAGCGATGGAGGCCGTACGCCATACAGGCTGCACTTCCGCAGGCCATGCTTTATTTACTACCAGGCATATCCCGAGATAATAAAGGGCGGATTGCTAAGTGATGGTATTATAGCACTGAGTAGCTTAAACGTAATAGCCGGGGAACTGGATGCATAATGGGAAATGGGAACAAAATATCAGTAGTAGGCAAAAAGGTCTCAAAAAATGAGGCAGATGATCTTGATATTTTGTATTGGGCAAATAGAACCTGGCAAGAAAGGCTCGCAGAGACGGAGAGACTGAGAAGAATGATCTGGACCCACCTTTTAGGGTATTATCCGACAAAGATCGAGAAAGTAGGGCGTGTTATTAAAAAGAATGTGCCCATTTGAACTACACCACATTAGGCAGAAAAAAAGATATTGCAGATGTAGAGGCGCTTCAGAAAATTTTAAATAAAAGAAAGTAAAAGGCCATTTTATAATGAGTAACCACGACAAAATATCGCTCACAGGCAAGAAGGTACCCATAGTGGATACCAACAAGCTGGATAATGTATACAGGTCGATGACCTGGCAGGAGCGTATAGCGGAAATGGGCCATATGAGGAAGATGGTAATGAACGATATGCTAGGCCTGGGCAGGGGCAAAGAAAAAGAAGAACCTGAAACCCCGGAACAAAATAATTAATAAAGAAAATGAGTATTCAGTTTTCCCAGGAAAAATTAGAAAAGGTAAAGGAATTGATAGCTCGCTACCCGGAAGGAAAGCAGAAAAGTGCGTTGATACCCTTGTTGCATATGGCGCAGGATACATTTGGTGGCTGGCTGGATGTGCCCGTAATGGACTATGTGGCAGAACTGCTGCACATAGAGCCGATAGAGGTGTACGAAGTAGCCACGTTCTATACCATGTTCAACATGAAGCCGGTAGGCAAGTACCTGTTTGAAGTATGCTGCACAGGGCCTTGTATGCTGAATGGCAGCGACCAGATAATAGAATACATAAAGGAGAAGCTGAACATAAAAGAAGGCGAGACAACAACGGACGGGATGTTCACCCTGAAGCCTGCAGAGTGCCTCGGTGCGTGCGGCTATGCACCTATGATGCAACTGGGCAAATACTACAAGGAGCACCTGACGAAAGAAAAAGTAGACCAGATAATAGATGAATGCAGAAGGAGCGCATCGATGAGTAACTGATGATGAGACTACTGCTGATAATATCGTTGTTCTTTGTACATACTGTAGCGCAAGCTAAGCCGAGAATAAAACCGGACTCTGCTCACCTTCAAAAGGCTATGACAGAGTTGTACAATGCAATGATAAAAAAGGATTCGGTGGCGATGGGAAAGCTGGTTCATAAAAAAATCAGCTATGGTCACTCGAACGGATGGGTAGAGAACAAAAAAGAAATGATAGCTAACCTGTACAACGGTAAGCTGACATATACGAAGATAGAGCGAAGCGGCGAGCAGGTAGAAATAGTAAGGGAAACGGCAACAGTGCGCGGCACTATGGATATAGACGCGGTGCTGGATGGAAAGGCAATGAGCTTTAAGCTGCATGTGCTGCAAGTGTGGGTATGGAAAGATAAAGAAGGCTGGAAACTATTGGGGCGGCAAAGCCTGACAATGAAGGCCTAAACACAAAGCAACTGTATTGAAATGGTTTTAACGTATCACAACATAGGCGCAGAACCAGGCTTTAATACAGTAGCACAAAGCTCTTTAAAAGAACAACTGGCTTATATAAGCGGCAACTATGAAGTAGTGAGCGTAGACGAATACGTGAACTACCTTATAGCCAACGGCAAAAGCAAAGAAGGCGCAGCAGTCATTAGTTTCGATGATGCCTATGTTTCCTTCTCTGAGCTGGCAATGCCACTGCTCAGGGAGCAGGAGCTGCCGGTCGCCTTGTTTGTATGTACAGGAGTAATAGGGAAGACGAATGAATGGGATAGCCCGGACAAACGGATACCCGTAATGAATGAAGGAATGATAAGGATGCTCTCCACAGATAGTTTGATAACTATAGGAGCGCATACAGATACACACAGGTCTTTGACATCATTGGGCGAAAGGGACTTAAGAGATGAAATGAACATCCCCAGGCGAAAGCTGGAAGAACTGACAGGGAAACCTGTTAACTACCTGGCTTATCCTTATGGGCAACTTCATCTTAATGTAAGCAACGAAGTGAAAAAGGCAGCACTGGATGCAGGCTATAAGGCTGCATTCAGTACCAACTTCGGCAGCAGTAACAGCAGCGGCAATATATATGCGCTTAACCGCATAGACATAACAGGTGCAGATAGCATGGATGGATTCATCAGCAAACTGAAGCCGGCCAAATATTACTACTACAAGCAGAAAGTGAAAAACATTTACAGCCGTATGAAAACTATGTAAGTGACGGAGCAGAAAAGCACATACCAGGTAAAGCAGATAGGGATCAAAGATTTTGATCTGCTGATACCTCTTATGAAGGATAGCTTCGGCCTGGATGTGAATACTGCGTTCTTCAACTGGAAGTACAAGGAAAATCCATCAGGCGAGTTCATAGGCTTTGTGGCTGTGAGTGAAAACGGTGAGATAGCTGCTTATTACGGAGTGATACCGGAAACGTATGTGGTAGAAGGGCGTCAAAAGCTGGTATACCAGAGCTGCGATACCATGACCCATTCTGCACACCGCAGGAAGGGCTTGTTTCAGCTACTTGCTAACCATTGCTACGACTACCTGCGGGCGCAGAACAAACTTTTTATAGTGGGCTACGGGGGTAGAATGTCTTTACCGGGCTTCCTGAAGTTTGGCTGGCGCGAAGTGACAACGGTGCAGCAGGTGATATATCCTGCTCTGTTTTCTTCATTTGGTTTGCCGAAAGAACTGAGCGGCTATGTAGTTGAGAAAATAACTGATGTATCACTGGTAGGTCACTTGTTGGGAAAGAGTAATAGTCACACGGTTATATACTCACTGAAGAATGTAAACATCTTCAGCTGGCGACTGGCGAATCCGCTGCACAATTACCGATTGTACGCGGCGAGAAATGCCGGAGGTAATGTAGAAGGCTATATCTGCTATTACCTGGAAAGGGGCAGGATATACATCTTCGATCTTTATGCAGAGAACAGCATGGCGGAGAAAACACTGTTGAGGCAAGTGAAGAGTGAGCTTGCAGAGAAGAAGCAGAAAATGATACAGGTGCTTTGTAGCAGGAACAGTTACCTCTGCAAAACGCTGATGAAAAATGGTTTTGTGACCAGTCCCTTTGAGAAATGGCCGGAAAGGTTGTCGCAGTCCATCATCTTTTACTCAACAGAAGAGCTGATGGATAAATATAGCGAAGCTGAGTGCTGGAATTTTACGCCCTTTGACCATGATACCTTATAAAGTAACGAACGAACATTAGAATAGATAAATGAAACTCCTGTTAGAACACGCACATGTTGAAGGCATACGTAACTACGATGTCTACAGGAAGCATGGAGGCTATCGCGCGGTAGAGAAGGCCTTTAAAATGACGCCTGATGAGATAGTGGAAGAGGTGAAGAAGAGCGGGCTTCGTGGTCGCGGCGGCGCGGGCTTCCCTACAGGGATGAAGTGGAGCTTCCTGGCCAAGCCGGAAGGAGTGCCACGTCACCTGGTGTGCAATGCGGATGAGTCAGAACCGGGAACCTTTAAGGACCGCTACCTGATGGAGTTCCTGCCACACCTTTTTGTGGAAGGTCTTATCGTGAGCAGCTTTGCACTGGGCAGTAACCTTACCTACATATACATACGTGGCGAGTATGCCTGGATAGTAGAGATATTGGAACAAGCCATAGCTGAAGCAAAAGCAAATGGCTGGCTGGGTAAAAATATACTGGGCAGCGGTTTCGATTGCGAAATATATGTGCAGCGCGGAGCGGGTGCTTATATCTGCGGTGAAGAAACAGCGCTTATTGAGTCACTGGAAGGCAAGCGCGGTAACCCACGCATAAAGCCGCCATTCCCGGCGATACAAGGGGTGTGGATGCGCCCTACGGTGGTGAATAACGTAGAAACACTGGCTGCGGTAGTGCCCATCATTAATATGGGTGGCGAGGAGTATGCAAAAATAGGTGTTGGTAAATCTACAGGTACCAAGCTGCTTACGGTTTGCGGCAACGTAAATAAGCCGGGTATCTACGAAATAGACATGACCTGCTCAGTAGAGGAGTTCATATACAGCGATGAGTATTGCGGTGGCATACCCAATGGCAAACGCCTGAAGGCGTGCATACCCGGCGGTTCATCCGTGCCGATAGTGCCGGCCAACCTGCTGCTGAAAACAGCCAAGGGTGAAACGCGCATTATGAGTTATGAAAGCCTGGCAGACGGTGGCTTTGCTACCGGCACTATGATGGGTTCGGGTGGCTTTATAGTAATGGACGAAGACCAATGTGTTGTCCGTCACACGATGAGCCTAGCTCGCTTCTACAATCACGAGAGCTGCGGACAGTGCAGCCCATGCCGTGAGGGTACAGGCTGGATGTATAAAATACTGAAGAATTTAGAATACGGAAAAGGCAAGATGAGCGATATAGACCTGCTATGGGATATACAGCGTAAGATAGAGGGTAACACCATCTGTCCGCTGGGTGATGCAGCAGCGTGGCCTGTAGCAGCAGCTATCCGCCATTTCCGCGATGAATTTGAATGGCACGTGTTGAATCCTGAGGAATCTCAGAGAAGAAATTATGGACTGGCTCATTATGCTGATCCAATACACGTTCCTACGAGTGCGTAACAGTTTTTGAATTTTGACTTTTGAATTTTGACTTATGTCAGAAACACCACAGTTTAAAGTAACGATAGATAACATAACGATCGAAGTTCCCGCAGGAACTACGATACTGAACGCTGCGCGCATGATAGGTGGTGATGTTACTCCGCCAGCTATGTGCTACTACAGCAAACTGAAGGAAAGCGGTGGGAAGTGCCGCACCTGCCTGGTAGAGGTGAGCAAGGGTTCTGAAAAGGACCCGCGCCCTATGCCGAAGCTGGTGGCCAGCTGCCGCACTACCGTGATGGATGGCATGGAAGTGAAGAACATCACTTCTGAAAAAGTGATAGACGCACGTAAAGGTGTAGTGGAAATGCTGCTCATCAATCACCCGCTGGATTGCCCGATATGCGACCAGGCCGGTGAGTGCGACCTGCAGGACCTGAGCTACGAACACGGTAGTGAGGGAACGCGCTACGAATTTGACCGCCGCACATTTGAGAAAGAAGATATTGGTCCTTACATATCGCTGCACATGACGCGCTGCATACTTTGCTACCGTTGCGTGAACACCGCCCAGGAGCTGACCAATAAGCGTGAGCACGGTGTGCTGGAGCGCGGAGATCACTCAGAGATCAGCACCCTGCTGGGCAAGGCGCTGGACAATGAATTTATCGGTAATGTAA
>DASPNB010000235.1:0-2291 GCA_035626755.1 Flavipsychrobacter sp. | reverse complement strand
GAAATTTGGCGAAGTGCGTGTAGTAGCCCCGGATGTGGAACAATCTTCGATGGGCCATGCTGTCACGCATTCCCGACCTCTGTCTTACAGGAAATCACCCATCAATTTCGAAGGCATTGAAGCTTATAGAGTGAACGGTACACCCGCAGACTGCGTTGCGCTGGGTACGCACCTGTGGTCGAAAACCGATGTCGTGTTGTCCGGTATTAATCTCGGTCCTAACCTGGGCAACTCAATGTGGCATTCCGGCACCCTGGCCGCGGCAAAGCAGGCAGTATTGCTTGGCATTCGCGGCATTGCCTTAAGCACGCCCGTTGGTAAACAGGAGCCTGATTTTGATGCGCTGGCCCCATTTGTTGAAAAGGCATTGGATATATTGCTGGATGAGACCAGTATAGGCCTGTTCAATGTCAATTTTCCTCCTTTACCGGTAGGTATGAAATGGACAAGGCAATCGGTACGGCTGTATGATGGCAGAATAGTGCCGGGCATGGACCCGATGAAGCGAAAGCACTATTGGTTTACAGTTACGCCGCTTGAACCGGCAGACGAAGGCACAGATAGGTGGGCGGTGGAGAACGGTTATGTATCAATCACCCCGCTGCGTCTTGACCTGACCAACGAGGCAATGTTAAAGTCGCTTGCGAAAGAAAAGAAATTGGATGGTTTTTCAGGCTGACAGGTAATGGAAAGAATCAAACATACATTGCAATTGGATGAAGACCTGGAGCTTTTTCAGAAAGGATGGGTTATTCATGTTACTGCGTGGATAGTCTTTTGTGTCATAATATTTTTAGCTGCCATCGGCTTATTTGGCACAGGACCGCTAAGCTATGAAACCGAAGCGGGACCGGGAGGCACTATTCAATACGAACGTTTTCTCAGGTTCGAAGCTGAGACCGAGGTGAACATTTCAGCAGACAACACTACAGGCGTAATGCAGTTGGTGTTACCGCGCGATTACCTTTCGTACATAAATATCATACGCTTCAACCCGGAGCCACTGGGAATTGAACAGGGAAATAATACCGTCATCTACAACTTTCCCGCCAGGGGCAGGGCACAGATATCGATGACAATAAGGCCGAAGAAGGGCGGTATGTTCAATACTAATATCTGGGTAAATGGTAATAGTTTTCCATTATTTCATTTAATCTATCCGTAGTATGAACCCGGTAGCAAGAGGAATTATTATCTATCTTTTTTTAATGCTCGTTTTCCGCCTGAGCGGTAAGCGTACATTGGCTAACACTACACCTTTTGAATTTGTTTTACTCTTGATAATAAGCGAGGTGACGCAACAGGCACTGGTGGGCCAAGACTTCTCCATTACTTCATCGATGGTGCTCATACTCACGTTAATAGCAACGGATTTATTTTTCTCCATCATTAAGACCAGGTTTCCGCTTTTTGAAAAGGTATCCGAGGGCACTCCTATGATATTGGCAATGCACGGCAAGCCCTTGAAGCAGCGTATGAAGAAGACCCGCGTAAGCGAGGATGATATACTTGAAGCTGCCAGGAGCATTCATGGACTTGAGCGGATGGAGCAGATAAAATATGCTGTTCTGGAAATAGATGGCAGTATCTCTATAATACCGGAAGGAGACGAAGGCAAATAGACCACTATTTCCACAGATACTATAAAATTTATTTCAATAAAACAGTAATTTGACGTATATTTACTTTTGTTTGCTTGCAGTAAAAACTGTTGGCGAAGCTCTTTGAAATATTATGCACGTACGTTCCAAAAGAAAGCTCTGTTAAGGAAATAATGGAGAGAAAGCAATTTTTCGCAACAATTTGCAACAAATAGGAATTGGATTTTATATGTTTCGTGCGAAAAAAGGCTTTTTCGGGAACATTTTGGCAACACTTTTTAAATGACCGCAACCTTTTGCCGTTAGGTTCAAAAGAGAGCAAAAAAGAAAGCCGGCTCGTTTGAACCGGCTTTGCTCCCCCTTCAGGACTTGAACCTGAGACCCCCTGATTAACAGTCAGGTGCTCTAACCAACTGAGCTAAGGAGGAATTTAACCAAACAAGCGAAAAAGGGTTTCTCGTTTGGGATTGCAAAAATAACCAAACTCTGATTTTGACAAAATCTTTTTGCTAAAAACCACCCAGATATTTAAAATTCTTAAGTATCAGTTTTATGTCTGTATCCGAGGCGTATTCCCGGGCATAGATGATATCAAGTTTTTCTGCGGCTTGTTCGTCCGGCCTATAGTTTTTTAAGCTGTTGTACGGAGGTAATACTCCCCTCCTTATCTGTGGTAAAGCGGGCTGATTT
>DASPNB010000234.1:0-2557 GCA_035626755.1 Flavipsychrobacter sp. | reverse complement strand
AGGGTAGAACTCAGTTCTACCCCGGGTATGTATTAGCTATGTCTTGCTATTGAATAATTACAGTCTCTTTACCGCTGCGCTTGTTGACGTGGCAGCAATCGCCCTCTACTTCGTATATCTCGTTCACCACTTCTGCTCCGTTCTTTTTACCTACGAAGCGGAAGCCTTCATAACTCTTTTTCAGCTCGCCGATAAAATTGTCGCTTACCACCACGTACGTTCCATTTTCAGGGATATCGCCCTGGGCTGATATTTTTTCGCCTGTCTTTTCCCGGATGGTGTAATATTCATCGAGAACAACAGGGTTGCCATTAGTATCTTTAACGGTGACCATCACCGAGGCAAAGATTTCTGTGCAGATAATATCCCGGGCACATTCACTGTGGCCATGATGATTGCAGCTGTGAGCCTGGAGAAAGAGCGCTATTATGGCTACGCTCAGCAATATTGATAGTTTTTTCATGTTATAAGTTTTGATAATGATCAGGCCGGAACCCATATACTCACCACTGTTCCTCTTCCCGGAGCTGAATCGAATTCGACTGTACCTTTAAGGAAGCTGATGCGGCTACTGATATTTTTTAGTCCGATACCATTGAATGTTTCCATCTCGTTTACATCAAAACCTGTGCCATTATCTTCGATAGTTGTGCTTATTCCATCTTCATCTTTGCTGAGCTGAATGAACATACTATTGGCGCCTGAGTGTTTTATAACATTGTTTACGGCCTCTTGTATTACGCGGTAGAGAACAGTTTCGATATTATTCTCGAGTCGTTCCTGCAGGCCAAAAACATCAAGGTGGACTTGCAGAACACGCGAATCGATTTTGTCCAGAAAATCGCGCACGGCGGTGGCAAGACCTGCTTTAAGAAGTACGTTCGGCATCATCTGATGTGAGATGCTGCGGACATCGCGGCAAGCCTGGTCGGTCATAGCCAGTGTTTTTTCGTAGGATATTGCGGCATCCTTGTCACTGAAGCCTACCTGGGATTCAAGATTGGAAAGATTCATTTTAATAGCGGAGCAAAGCTGGCCCAGGCCATCATGCAGGTCGCCGGCAATACGTTTGCGTTCGCGTTCCTCCGCCTCGATAATTGCCTTTGAAGCCATATCCTGCTGGTTGATGATCTCCTGCTGCAGGCGGGCTTCATGTTTCAGGCGGTTGCGATTATGGAATTGGTAGCCTGTAACACCGGCAGCAAGAAGAAGGATGCCGAGCAGACTTAGCTGCATATTGCGTTGAGATAGTTTGAGGTCTTGATTCTCTATCTGGGCTTGTTTGTTTTTGAGTTCGGCCTGGTCCTTTTGAATGAGAAGGTCCTTTTTCTCTATCTCGTATTTAACAGCCAATTCTTCGGCCTGGGCGCTCTTAATTGTGTCGAAGATATCGGAGAGATAGTTGCTGTATGTTACAATGGATTTATATGCCATTTCATAGTTGCCCAAATCCCTGTATATTTTGGCCAGCACTTTAGAGGTGGTACTGATGCGTTCCTTTGAATTGATCTCTTTGGACAGCGCAAGTCCCATCTGGGCATATTTTAGCGCTTCGTTTAGCTGTTTGAGTTGCTGAAGGTCTTCGGCCAGCGCTATGTAGGAATAAATGAGCCCGAGCTTATCATCTTCCTCTTTTCTCAGCTCAATACTTTTTCGCAAATAGTAGACGGAACTATCAAACGTTTTACTGACACTGTAAGACATGCCTAAATTAGCTGTACTAATGGCCATGCCATATTTGTCCCCGCTTTTTTCCTGGATGGTCATTGCCAGACGCGTAACATAGCGAGCGGAGTCTTCCTTTTTTACGAGTGTATAGCTCTTGGCCATATTGTTATAAGTACTGGCCATACCATATTCGTCTCCTACCGACTGACGCAATGCCAATGCCTTGCGATGAAAGTCGAGCGCTTTTTCGTTGTCCCGGAGTGAGGAATGTATGAGGCCTATGTTGCTCAGTACGTTTGCTGCGAGCTTTTTTTCATCCAGTTTCTCAAATACACGGAGGGCATCGTAATAATAACCCAGTGCCTTTTGCTGGTCGCCAATCTTCCAGTATATAAGACCTATGTTGTTGTCGATGCTGGCACTTTTTCTTTCAATTTTTACGGATTTTGCTAAAGCCAGGGCGGTATCATACAGGCTGAGGGCTTTACTATAGTTTGCATTTATATCTTCTATAATTCCAAAGAAATTGTAGGCATCGGCTTTGCCCTTAGTAAAATTGGTTTTTTTAGATAAGGTCATGAGCTCAGCGGCATATTTAGCTACTGCCTTGTTATCGAGGTCGATGTTATTTCGGCAAAGCTGTATGAGGATATTGGCTTTGTTAGTATCTTCTTTAGACGTCTTTAGAACATTAAGAAGACTGTCATCGGCATTTCCCTTTTGAGCGAGCGCAGCAAATGACAGAATAGAGCAGAATATAGATAGAAGTTTTTTCATTGCCTTTAAGTTGTTACTAAAGTATTGAGAATAAGATTGTTTTGGTATACCCACCACGGGGTATTTTGCATACCAAACTGTGGTATATTGGTCGAAAATCAGCAGGATGGAG
>DASPNB010000233.1:0-9503 GCA_035626755.1 Flavipsychrobacter sp. | reverse complement strand
TTTTTATGTTACCGGGGATACCTATGTAGGCCAGCATGGGAACTCGCTGCACCTGCACGGCAAGGACCAGGGCTTTAACCATAATGCTTACGACCGCGCCATAGTAGTGCACGGTGCCGACTACGTGAACAAGAAGTTTATAGCGGGTAATGAGCGTTTAGGGCGTAGCTGGGGCTGCCCTGCGGTTTCTAACGAACTGGCCCAACCGATCATCAATACTATAAAGGATGGAACCTGCCTCTTTATCTACTACCCGCAGAAAGACTATATGAAGTCTGCCTACTGGATGAATAAGAAAATAACAGAAGTGCCTCAATGCATTAATGAAGATATGTCGCAGCTGCTGGCAGCAAACGGCAAAACCGTTAAACGCCACGCGGGCCCGATAAAAATTGAGTACGACAAGAGTATGATACCGAAGGATTTTTATATGGTATTGCCCCTATAATATCCTCGATCCTTTCAGAGTCGAAGACAACCATGATAAATCAGCCACTCCCAACCGGGGGTGGTTTTGTTTTTATTGCTTTGTGAGCTTTTGATGAAATACTTGTCGCCTGCCGTCTGCAAATAGTGTGATAGTATAAACACCGGTGGAGAGCGCCTCGATGCTGATATCGAAGTCTTGAAGTGCAGGACGTGCGGACAGGACACATTGTCCGAGGCTGTTGAGTATTTCTATCCGATGAATCTTTTCCGAAGTTGAAATATGAACTACAGAGGCCGCGGGATTGGGTGACAGGCAGAACTTAGGTGCAGGTATTGTTTTGACATCCGTAGCGGAGATGCAATTCTGCACTGCTGCAACGAAATCGTTGTAAGGGATAAAATCGAAGGCAGTACCATTGTTAAAGCTTCCTACCACCATGCCGTTTTGATAGTACAGGGTGTAGACGCCGCAGCCCGGTAACACATAATCGTCAGGAGTTTCATAGTCGGGCAATGAAAGATTCATAAAATTACCGGCGAGGTCAGTTTGCTCCAGGGCCATTATAAGTATATCGCCTTCGTAAAATGTAGTGGCCAGGCCCGGGCGGCAAAGCGCGCCGTTGTCGCCCCAGATGATGATCGTGTCGGCATTGGCTGTATTGTAAATGTTGTCAAGGACTTTAGCATATACACCCCAATGATGAAAAGACAGGAGTTCCAGCTTCACCACGCAAAACATTGGCCTGTTGTAAGACTCCGCAATCACCTGGCAGAATCCACGCGAGGCATAGCCCGGATCGCAACTGCAGGCAAATGAACGCAGGGAGACTAAAAGAAGGATAGCGATGATAAGGTGCTTTTTCATAGTATAGTATTGTTCCACAAGATATACTTAGCCTGTGGTGCATACGCCCCGCGTTTGGGGTGAATTAGTTAGTCCAGCTGCTCTTCGTTGTAGCCTTTGTTGCGTGCATCGCTGATGCCTTCTAATACACATTTGATATTGGCCCGGTAAAAAGTCCATCCTGTCTGGCAGCCTATGTGGAATTGCACGCGGCTTTCTTCGTCGGTGGGTATTTCTTCCTGGGTGATGTGCATCATGGTAGCGCCGTTTTCGTCTTCGAGGTCAACCGTCACCACACCGGCTTTGCCGAAGATGAAACGGAGGCGGTCTTTGCCATTAGCTTCCAATATAGAGCCGAATTCTTCTACCGTATCAGGGTGGCCATGCCAGCGCCAGTGGTAGTTGTCACCAACTGCTATGGTTTCGTCAGGCGCGCGCAGGCGGCCATCGGCGGTAGAGAAATGTGCCATGCGCAGGAACCATGATTCGATTCCTTTTTGGGTGGTCCATGCATCGTAGACCTTTTGCAGGGGGACTTTGATTCTTACTTTCTGGCTGAAGCGGCTCCAATCGTATGACATGCGGAATGTGTTTTTATTGTGATCAAGATTGTAATATCCTTAAATATGCTACCCAGGGGCCAACGGCTTCCTTGTATTGTTTGGCCATGACGCGTGCTATCTGCCCTATGTGGCCGAGATCGTGAGCTGTCCAGGTGGCGAGTAGCTGCGATAGTTTTACTTTTCCGAAGGCAGGGTGAATCCCTTCTTCGTTGTGCAACTCCGGGCCAATGTTTTTCAGAAGGAGTATAGTGATGTTCCTGTTGCGGGCTTCTTCAAATTCATCGAGTAATTGTGCCAGTGATTTGTCTTTGCTTTCTGTGAATTGTGCAAAGCGGTCGAAGGGAACAAACTCTTTGTCGTTGGCGCTCAGCACTTTTTCCAGTCGTGCTATCCAGTCGGTACGTTCGCCATGCAGCAGGTGACCAACGATATCGTATACCGACCAGGTATCACCGCCTTCGTTGCTGTACAACCAATCATCGGGCAGGTCTTTGGTCATTGCCCTTAGCACAGAGGGCGTATTTCGGAGAATTGGAACAGAGTTTTCGATGCTGAATTCCATAAGCTGAAATTAATTCATAAACATAATATGAAGCAATTCTCAAAACTTAATAATCCTTAAAAGTGTAGGTTAATGATCGTGGACATACTCAGAGCCAACTTCCGGTTCCGGAATGAAAACCGACGGCTGAAAAGTAAAAAATGCTATCTTTAAAATATAAATAGTTTGTGTATGAAAAGAATTTTACTTGCCTTATCGGTGATGCTATGCGCGAACTCTTATGCACAAACTACCGCTACTAACTGGACCGCGACGGACTGCAATTCTGCAAGTCATACATTGTTCGGCGAACTGGATTCCGGCTATGTGATCGTTTTCGTCTGGGTGATGCCGTGCGGTACCTGCATTGCGCCGGCCACGACAGCGTATGACGTTGTGCAGGGTTTTGCCACTTCGCATCCCGGCAAAGTGCGGTATTATATAGCCGACGACTTTGGTGGCAATTGCAGCAGCCTGAGTGCCTGGATAACCAACAACAGCATAGGCAGCCTGTCGAATATGGCCGTATTTGATAACAATGGCGTACCGATAGATGAGAATGACTTTGGGGGCACAGGCATGCCCCATGTGGTAGTAATTGGCGGCCCGAACCACGAGATATTTTTCAACAAAAAGAACAGCCAGGCAAATGATGCGACAGGAATACAGAACGCTGTTAACGCTGCGATAGCCGCCACCAATGTGGCTGAGGTGAAGGCGGAAGGAACATTTGCTGTATTGCCGAATCCAACCAGCGACGTTTTGCATATTGCCTGTGAGAAAACTATAAAGCAGCTGGCAGTGATAGCCGCCAACGGCCAGGTAGTAAAGAACGAGACGTATAAGACGGCCAGCAAGAACCTCACTACCAGCATAGCGCATCTGCCTGCCGGCGTTTATACCATCCGGATAACCGATGCTGACGGAAAGACAGGTGTAAGTAAAATAGTGAAGCAATAAGCAATTGCCTTATAATATGTAAAGCTGCCGCTTGCCGGCAGCTTTACTTTTTTTTGCATGAAGAAGACTATGCTGCCTGCGGTTTCTTTACAAACCAGGCCAGCCAGGCAGAGCAGATAGCCCAGCCCAGTGTAAGGTCTATCACCTGTGGTTTCACAAAATCCCATGGGTAGCTCCACCAGTTCATGTCGTCAAGTACTCCCTGGGCAAGTGTAAATATTGCCAGCCCCATTGATACAATGAACCTGGTGCTGAAGCTACCCCAGTTGCCATGATATAATATCAGTGAAGCTACCAGGCAGGCTATAAGTGTATACAAAATGCCGAGTATCATATAGCTGCCCATCATTCCTGTCATGGCGTTGTGGTAGAATAGCATAGCCCAGGGCTTACCTACACTTTTTTCCATATCGGCGTCTGCCTGTTCCATCGTTGCATCTGGAGTTGGTGCCGGCATAAAGTACATGCCGTCTTTTAGCTGGTATTTAGCCAGGTCCTGCATAATGGCGTCCTGGTCAGCCCGGTAGATTCCCGGTTCACCATGTACCCCGCCCATCCACATGGCTGTCTGGTAGAGGAAGAATATGACAGTGGCTACCACTGTGCCGATAATTATCCTTTTCATAGATATTGTTTTAGCACAAATGTTCGCCTTTTCTGCAGCATTGTCAAGAGGAGGGCCATAAAGAGCAATTTTCGAGAAATGTCACCCGTGGCGCGCCATATCGGCCTGAGATTGTATTAATCCTTCTGATCTGATGAATCCCGGTTCAAAACCTTCCTCATCACATAATCATTCATCTCATAGCCCTGTCCTATTTCTATATCCTCCCGGTACGCCACTGCAAAGCCCATCTTTTCGTAAAAGCTCTTTGCATTGTTGTGTCGGTTCACGTTCAGGTCCAGGGTAATTTTCCCTGCCTCCAGTACAGCCAGTTCCACAGCTTGCACCAATTGCCTGCCATAGCCTTTGCCCTGCACTGCGGGCAGGCAGTATAATTTATGAAGTTTGTAGATGTCGGGATCCTCACTGCGGGGGGAGAATGCGGCAAAGCCTTTGGCTACGCCCTCGTCAAGCAGCAAAATATATGTCTGCGAGCCACTTGCTATCTGCTGTCCTATTATTTCGGTGCTGTAGAAGGCATTCAGCATATAGCGTACCTGGTCAGCACCCACTATTGGCTCATAAGTTGGCCACCACGTAGTTTCTGCCAGTTGCTGAATGGTAGAAATGTCGGCTGGTCCGGCTTTTCTTATTTCGATCATGCAGCAATAATAGAAATTATTTCGGCTCGCCTACCCGGTATACGACAAAAATGCCCTCCGGAGAGGGCCTGAAATTATTTTTTTATTAAGGCCAACATTACGGGTGACAAAGCGGTCCGCTATACGTCATTTCGGGGCTCGACCCTGTGGAATGTGTGGAAGTATGTGTGGAATGGAAACGCTCAGATAAGCTCTCCTGTTCTTTGCCAAATTCAAAGGCCGTCGTTATAACAGACCTCAATTCATTGTATAAACCAATGCCTGGCGTGGGGCAAGACAGTTTCGCGAACGTCTTGTCGATGAGTTGGCTGAGGAAATCCTTAGTCATATTGCGCGTATTTTCCGTAATTATTAAAATACCATACCAACCCAAAGTGTGACATAAAAAATGAGGAAGCGCAGTATATTTAAACCATGTTTTCCCGGATAATATGGATGGGCTTTCTGCTTTTGCCCCTGGCGTCTGCAGCACAGACCACACGTTTTGAAACTTCCCGCGGTACCGAAACAGCCACCTACGCAGAGACGATCCGCTTTTACGAAGATCTTGACAGAAAGTATACAACCATAGCTATGGATGAGGCAGGCCCCAGCGATACCCGTTATCCCCTGGAGGTGGTGTACTTTTCCGGTGATGCAAACTTTGACCTTGATAAGTGGAAAAGACAAAATAAGATCATCCTGCTGATTAACAACGGTATACACCCCGGTGAGCCCGATGGGATAGAAGCCTGCAAGATGCTGCTGCGTGATGCCGCCTCGGGGAAGATAGCTGTGCCCGGCAATGTGGTGCTGGCGGTAGTTCCCGTCTTCAATATAGGCGGAGCGCTCAATCGTAATTCCCGTAGCAGGGCCAACCAGCTGGGGCCAAAGGAATATGGTTTCCGTGGTAGCGCCCAGAACCTTGACCTGAACCGCGACTTCGTAAAAATGGATGCCAGGGAAACACGCTCCCTAGTAAAACTGTTTCACCTCCTGGACCCGGATATCTTCATTGACAACCACGTAAGCAATGGGGCTGATTACCAGCATGTAATGACGCTGCTTGCGGGCCAGCACAATAAACTTGGCGGGCGCAGCGGGCGCTTTATGCACAATGTGATTGAGCCGCTGCTGTATAGGGATATGAAGGCCCAGGGTTATGATATGGTGCCCTATGTCAATCACTTTGGCAATACCCCTGAGCGGGGATGGCAGGAGTTTTACGATTCTCCCCGTTTTTCCAGCGGACTGCCTGCTCTTTTCCAGACAATGGCTTTTGTGCCTGAAACGCATATGCTGAAGCCATTCAAGCAAAGGGTGGAAGCGACTTATGCGCTGATGCTCAGTTTTATTTCCGTCGCGTCTGAGAAAGCAGGCGAAATAAAATCGGCCCGTGACTATGACCGTCGTGCACTGATGTCGCAATCAGTTTTCCCTCTGGATTGGAAAGTAGACACAGCACAATATGAGCTGGTAAACTTTAAAGGCTACGAGGCAAGCTATAAGAAAAGTAAGGTTTCAGGTCAGCCCCGCCTTTTCTACGATCGCGGAAAGCCTTATACACGGAAGGTGAAATACCACAACACTTACACGGGAGTAAAAAAAGTAACTGCACCCAGAGCATATGTGATACCTCAGGGCTGGCACCAAGTCATCAGCCTGCTGAAGGCGAATGATGTGCAGATGCAACAACTGGAGCATGATGAAGTGTGGAACTTGTCGGTCTACAAGATCGATAAGTTTGAGACCTATCCCAGGCCTTACGAGAAGCATTATTACCACCACGGTGTGACAGTAACCAAAGAACGCCAGCGCATACAATTGCAGGAAGGTGACTATATCATCTATCTCGATCAACCTGCTAAGCGCTACCTGGTAGAAGTGCTGGAACCTACCGGTCCGGACGCATTATTCGCCTGGAATTTCTTCGATGCTATCCTTCAGCAAAAGGAGCATTTCAGTGATTATATTTTTGAAGATGAAGCGGCAGAAATACTGGAGCGGAATCCGGGGCTAAAAACTGAATTAAAAGCCAAACAAAAGGCAGATACTGCTTTTGCAAGAAATGCTAATGCCCAGCTCGATTTTATCTACAGAAAATCAGCTTATTATGAGCCTGAGCATCTCCGCTACCCTGTTTTCAGGCTTGAGTAGAAGCTCAAGTACAGAATGTACAAAATGAAAAAGCTCCTGGCAAGGAGCTTTTTCATTTTTATCTAAAACCAGGTTAATCCTTTAATCCAGAGAATCCCGGTTCAAACACTAATTATATTTAAAGTCGTTATCCCACCAGCCTTCTCTTCTCCATGCCCATGAGAATGGCATAAACACTATGGAGAACACAGCTGTGGTCTGCCCTGTTACACTAAAGCCGCCTGTGCTTGCTGCAAGGAAGCTCTTATTGTTGTCTATCCATGGCACGGCACCAAAGGCTACCAGTGCACGAACTTTCATACAGATGCCAGCCATTACACCTATTTCACCTTTTACAAACGGAGTAGCAGTAAAGGTCATACCTCCACCCACATTACCATTCGATTCGGCGATCATAAAGTAAGCTGCCGGCATTACGCCCGCGCCAAAGCCACCCGTCATGCGGGGATTAAGGCTGCCCAGTGCGCCTGCACCGAACTTATAGTCAACGCTGATAGGCACACCAAACTGGTAGCCTATAGCAACAACATTATCCGGTATATCGTACTCAGTGCCGTCGATAGATGAAAAGGCCTTGTAAAGGTCTTCCCATACATAGGCATTGGCCATTACATCTATGTGCAGCGACAGTGATGTCTTGATGCCCGTGCGTTTCAGCTTGATGGAAGAACCTATATAAGCGCCATATGCGAACTTGGAGGTTACGGAACGGCTCACAAAGGTATCGCGGATGGATACCCCAAGGTCGCCGCTGCCGGTATAATAATATATAGGGTTGTAGCCCTCAAATTTGGCCGTGGCCATAGGGTAGGAATAGCCTATCTCCAGGTGGCTGAAAAAGCCGGGAAACCTTGCGCTGCTCACCAGTGGGCTCAGCACAAGAACCATTATTGCCAGTCTGCGGAATAAACTTTTACGCATAGTGTCGCTTTTCTAAATTCAGGAATGAGCCATAAATATAGCAATTCAGGCTGAAATTAGAATATCCAGCGCTCATCCTTGTTCCAGGCCCAGGAAAATGGCATTATCAGCAGCGAAAGTGTCAGGTTATTATGGCTTTCCAGGGAAAAGGACTCCTCGTAGTAGGGAGTGATGTCCTCGTAGCCCATATAGCGGAAGACGCCCGGCATATACAGCACTCTTGCCTTCATACATACCCCGTAGCGGAAGCCGATCTCGGTCTTTATCACCGGCTGTACTCTTAGCCTTGAGAAACCCGGCAAGCCATAGAATGTGGTGATGGCAAAGCTGGGGTAAGCCCCTGCGCCAAAAGTGAAGCAGTAGTTCTGGCTTTTATCCAGCATGGCATCGCAGCCGGTTTTAAAGTCCAGCGTTGCTGTGAGGCCGTAATGGAGTGTACCTGCTGTTATGGTATATTCGGTAGAGTAGTAGGGGCCGAGATATTCATCATCGCCCTCAGTGGAATACAATTGCTCCATATCCCATACCGCAAGGTTAAATACCCCATCAAGGCCTATGTTCAGGTTGCTGGTCTTTCCCAGGTCGGCTACCTTGAAATACGTTCCCATGGTAGCACCGAAGCCGCCTTTGCTGGGCATGCGTATATCTACGGCCGTGTCATAAAGACGCCCGTACATATCGGGGTACGAATAGCTGTATTTCAATCTTGCGTTGGAAACAACGTAGGAATAGCCCAGGTGGTAACGCTGCAAACCTGTCGGCAAATGAGGTTGCGCTTCTGAGGTCATCGAAAACAAGATCAGTAGCAAAGTAACTACCGTCTTAGGGAAACGGTTGAGCATATAAGTAGATTTATACAGCTAAAATATAAATTATTGATAATAAATCACATAGGGCAATAATTTTTTAATGGCTGGCAGGTAATAACTTTACAGCGATGACACATCATGCCCTTTACATAGCAGTAACCGGCGCAAAAGGCAGGGGCATGTTCTGCCGCGAAGCGCTGCCTGCTGATACTATTATAGAGCAGGCTCCCGTGATAGTAATGAGCGCTACTGACCGCGACCACCTGGATAAAACACTGCTGCACGATTATATTTTTGAATGGACACCCGGCGGAGAGAAGATGTGCATTATGGCCCTGGGAAATGTGCCGATCTATAACCACTCCTACGCTTCCAACTGTGAGTACTTTATGGACTATGAAGCGCAAACCATCCTGATCAAGACCATCCGCGACGTTTCTGAAGGTGAAGAACTGACTATTAACTATAATGGCGACTGGGATGATGAAACCAAAGTTTGGTTCGACGTATCTTAGTGGTACAACTTTACTAGTCAACTGATCAACCAATCAACTAATGCACATGTGGGAAGAAAAAGATAACGCGCTATACCGCTCTTTTGAGTTCAAAGATTTCTCAGAGGCCTTTGCCTTTATGACGCGCGTAGCCATACTCGCTGAAAAACAAAATCACCATCCCCGCTGGACCAATGTCTACAATAAAGTAGAGATCTGGCTCAACACCCACGATGCAGGTGACGTAGTTACCGACCGTGACCGTAAGCTGGCTGATGCTATAGATAAGCTATAAAAAACTCCTCTTCGCAAGAAGAGGAGTAGATATCTATTACAACCACCGGGTTCCCCCTTTAGGGGGTCAGGGGGTTAAAAGCCTGTTCCAGCAGCGATGCCTGCTCTTTAGCGTGCATCTTGCTAAAGCCTGTAGCAGATGCAGCCATTGATGGCCTGCTGATGTATTTGCTGATGGTTATGCCTTCCATATTCAAAGAGAGGAATCCCAGTGCGCCCATATTGCGCGGCTCTTCCTGCACCCAT
>DASPNB010000232.1:0-3803 GCA_035626755.1 Flavipsychrobacter sp. | reverse complement strand
CCATTACTTGAAAAATAAAGTGTTTTATTATCGAGGTGGAGGTAAGGCGTTATTTCATCGCCATGTGTATTAATGTGCGGGCCGAGATTGCGTGGCTCCTGCCAGTAGCCTTCGTGGAAGCGGCTTACCCAGATGTCTTTACCTCCGAAGCCACCTTTCCTGTCGCTGACGAAATAGAGTTCTCTATTATCGGGTGAAAGACAGGCCATGCCTTCGTAGCCCGGGCTATTAATGGTGGCACCAAAACCTTGTGGAACAGACCATTGCTCAGAGGTGTCTTTACGAAACTGGATGTACAGATCGCAACCACCTTTGTCCCAGCCGTTCTCGCTGCGGTTCTCGCAACGGGTAAGAAACATATAATGCCCATCGCCGGAAAAAGTCTGGGCGTATTCATGATTCGAAGTATTGGGAGGAGTGCCCATATTGAGCGCTGTAAACCAGCCACCACAGCTATCGGCCTTAGAGTAAAAGAAATCTTCGTCCATGCCTTTCACCCGGCGGGTGAAATATAAAGTCTGGGTATCGGCAGTGATATAGGGATAAAGCTCGGGGTAAGGAGTATTGATCATGACACCCATATTCATTACGGGATCGATCAAAGGTTTGCCCAGAGCAGCAATCATAAACTGAGCCTGGCCTTTCATTTGCTTCCATTCGCCTGACTTGTCGTCAACAGGAGTATGTGCGTTGATGATCTGCAAGGCTTCACCGGGGCTCTGGTGGTAGAGCAAGCTTTTAGCCAAAGGCCTGGCGAAATCGTGCTGGCCATTCCTGCAATGAGCAGAAGCAGCTTTAAAGACCTTAATTGCCTCACTGTATTTGCGCAACTTAAAGTACCATTCACCCAGGGCTGCATAAGCATTGCGGTAGGCAGGAGCCACGGTAATGGCCTGCTGCATGGTCTCGCAGGCTTTGTCGTATTCCTTGGCGAGATAAAAATTGGTTGCTTTTTCGTAGAGATTGCGGGCGTGGTTATCCGGTTGCTCGTCGATGTGATTGCCACTACCGGGCACCTTGGGAGCCGCTGGCTTTCCGGCAGGGGCAGCCGTTTGGGCAAATGAAGCATTGACCCATACGAAAAGTAATGTGGATAAGATGTACCTGAATTGCATTAGTGAAATAGCAGGTAAAAATAAGAAAGAGGGCTATCTTTCAGCATAAATGCGAGATTTGTATTTAGAGAATATAACAGCGTATGAGTACTAGTATAATATGTCCCAATTGCAGTCATCAATTTGAGGCTTCTGAGGCCATTAAGCAGTCGTTTGAGCAGGATGCACGCAAGAAAATGACCGACGAGTGGAAGAGGCTGAAAGATGGAGTTGCTGCCGAAAAGCAGCAGATAGACAAGCTCCAGAGGGACCTGGAGCAACAAAAGCAGCAGGTAGAAGAGGAATTAAAACGCAGGCTGGATATAGAGAAAAAGGCTATGGAAGAAGAGCTCTCGCAGCAACTGAAAAAGAACCTGAACGAGGAGTATGCCGAAAAACTGAAATACTTCGAGAACCAGATAGACCAGAAGAACGACGAGATAAGGAAGGCCAGGGAGATAGAAGTAGCCCTGATGAACGCACAGCAAAAACTGAAAGAGCACGAGGAAGAGATGGAGATGAAACTCCAAAAGACTGTGCTGGAAGAAAAGGCCCTGCTGCATGAGAAACTGAAAAAGGACGAGGAAGAGAGGAGCAAGGTGCGCGACCTGGAGTACCAGATGAAGCTGAAAGAGATGGAAAAGCAGCTGGAAGATCAACGCAAGCTGGCTGAAGAAATGAAGCGCAAGGCCGAGCAGGGATCGATGCAGCTGCAGGGAGAGATACAGGAACTGGCACTGGAAGAATTGCTCAGAGCGGCATTCCCCTTTGACATCGTGAGTGAAGTAGGTAAGGGTGTGAGAGGTGCGGACAGTATACTTACGGTAAGAAACGGCTTCGGGCAGGAATGCGGGAGCATTATATATGAAAGCAAGCGCACGCAGGCCTTTGGCGGTGACTGGATAGAAAAGATAAAGGCTGATATGCGCAGCCAGGGAGCTGCGATAGCTGTGATAGTGACACAGACTATGCCGAAGGGTATGGAGTGCTTTGGTGAAAAGGACGGCGTATGGGTTTGCAGTTTCTCAGAAGTACGCGCACTGACTGCCGTGCTGAGAGATATGATCATACGTGTGGCAGGCGCGGTGAACAGCAACGAGAACAAGGGAGAGAAGATGGTAATGCTGTATGACTACCTCACCAGCAAGGAGTTTTCAGAGCAGTGGGATGCGATAAAAGAAGGGTTCGTTTCTATGCGCATGTCGATAATAAAGGAGCGGGAGCAGATGGAGAAAATGTGGAAGGCAAGGGAAAAACACCTGGATAAGGTACTGCTGAATGCGAGCAGGATTAAAGGGTCAATAAGTGGCATATCGGGTATGGATGTGAACCTGAATTTGATAGAGGAAGCGGGTGAGAATGAATATGTGATAGAGTAATCAGTATGTGCGACCTTATCCAAATTAAGACATAAATGCAAAAGCCACTCTAATGAGTGGCTTTTTAAATATCTTCTTAGTTAGGCTTTTTCTTTTCCTCGAGATGAGGATAATAATGAATCACTTTCCCATCCTTATCGCTAATAACGATATAATCCTTCTTTTCTCTCGCTTCATCAACTACCTTTTTTACAGCGAGACGGAAGCCTTCCATGATCTTCTCGGAGTAATGCTTATCTGTTATCTGCATTTTGAAGTATTTTGTTCCAAATATCTATGTCAACTATATTGGCCGGAGCGGAGCTGTTACCTTCAGCAACCATCACAGGCGCGTTTCCGGAATTGTTCACTATCATCCAGTGATCGCATATAGGAATAAACAAATTTACCAAATTTTTCAATCCTTTAGGATATCTGCGCCTTATAATATCTGCCGGAATATTATGACCGCCTTTTGCCACCCTCTTCTTTACCCTATCAATAGAGAGTTCTGAACTATCTAACCAAAAAAAGAAGAGATCAATTTCGTATCCTTTTACCTTACACTCATTGATAATATTAACATAGTGACGTGTTGTCAATGTAGTTTCTATTGCGAATGTCTCATTATGATCAATCAATTCTGATATCCTTTGAAGCATGATCCTCCCCGCTTCAAATGAAACGCCTTCAGGATTAAACGGTGACAATCCTCTGGCTATCTCGTCTGCATTTACATATTCCTTACAGTCAACAATTCCAGGAAGCAGAGCATAAGCACCTGTTGTTTTTCCTGCCCCATTGGGGCCACCAATTATATGCAATACTGGCATCACAACAAATATAAACAACAATCCCGCTACTAGAGCGGGACTGTATTATAACGAAGTTGTTAATACTAAGCTTCAGCTTCCATGTACGCTTCTGTTGGTTCGCATGTACAAACCAGGTTGCGATCGCCGTAGGTATTGTTAACGCGGGATACGCTTGGCCAGAATTTGTTGCTCTTAACATAGTCAAGCGGATAAGCTGCCTGCTGGCGTGTGTATTTATGGTTCCACTCATCGGCAGTAATAACACCCTGCGTGTGCGGAGCATTCTTCAGAGGATTGTCAGCCTTGTCAGCCCTGCCTTCTTCTATTGCGCGTATCTCTTCACGAATACCCAGAAGCGCATCGCAGAAACGGTCCAGTTCGCCTTTATCCTCACTTTCTGTTGGCTCTATCATAATAGTACCTGCAACAGGGAAGCTCATAGTAGGCGCGTGGAAGCCATAGTCTATCAAACGCTTGGCCACGTCTTCTGCCTCTATCTCTGCGGTCTTCTTGAACGGGCGTAGATCAACAATAAA
>DASPNB010000231.1:0-2546 GCA_035626755.1 Flavipsychrobacter sp. | reverse complement strand
AGTGGATGAAACAAAAGGACTATAAGTAACACTGCTGCTGTATGAAAAACCAGTGATATAAACATTGTTACCGGCATCAAGGCGAATGTCAAGCGCGTCGTCATAATCATTACCACTTATGGGCACTGCCCATACATAATTACCTGCAGTATCGTATTTGGCAACATAGGCATCATAAGGGCCATTGGCTGTAAAGCTTGCTACGCCAGGAGAGGGATCAAAGTCTGCTGTTGCCGTAAAGAAACCTGCACAATAAATATTACCGCCTTTTACCTGCAGGCCTCTTATATCCAGGTTTGTTCCTCCTGTTCCCGGTGTCCCGAAGTTCTTAGCCCATACCAGCTGACCTGTCGGCGAGAATTTCGTCAATATCAGCTTACCATTAGCACCGCTATTCAGCGTTACCACATTGGCAGAGGGATCGGCGTCTATCACATCCAGGAATACTCCGCCTGCATAAACGTTTCCGTCACCATCCACTCCCAGGGAATTGAACATATCATACTGCGACCAGCCGCCGATACCAACCGCCCACTGATAAGCGCCTGTTGGGGAATACTTGGCGATAAATAACTCTCCCATCCATGTCTGGGCATATCCCTGTGTTGTGTTGTCATTCAGGTTAGCAACTGAAGCCGAAGGATCAAAGTCTGTAGTTCCCCTAAAAAAACCTGTTGTAAAAACGTTGCCTTGCGCATCGAAGGCAATATCGAATATTCTTTCCCGGCCGCTTCCACCAATCCTGAAGCCCCATACCAGGACTCCTGCGGGCGTATAGCAGGCGAGGTAGATATCAGTTGGCCCAATTGCTGTTATATTGTTCGCCGTCGTGGACGGGTCTAGGTCCATTGTACCGCAAAATTCACCAGCCACGTAAACGTTTCCATTAGGAGCAACTTTGCAGGTTTGTGCTACATCATAGCCGCTTCCGCCGGCCGTCCATGCCCATTGAGGGCTTTGTGCTAAAACAGGAAAAGAAAATATTACGAAGAAAAATACGAGTTTAAAGGCCTTCATCCTGGCGGTTTTATCGGCTCCAAGATACAAAAAAGAATATATATAACTACCAGCTGCCACCTGCACCGCCGCCACCTGAACTGCCGCCGCCAAAGCCGCCAAAACCGCCTCCGCCAAAGCCGCCGCCACCCCTGCTGTGGCCGCCACCACCCAGCAGACTTCCCAATAACATGCCCGTCACCAGGTCGCCGGCTCCTCGTCCGCTCATATAGCGGCCGCCGCGGTTGTTACCGCCGCCGCCTCGTATAGCTGCAACAATAATGATTAGTATTACAAATGCTATCGTTCCAAAAGGTATTCCTTTCTCTTTGCGGCCGGCTTTTTTGTCATTTTTGTATTCGCCTTTCGTTACAGCGATAATCGCATCCGCCGCATCCGAGAGACCCTTATAATAATTACCTTCCTTGAAAGCCGGCACTATTTCATTCCTGTATATCTGCCCGCTCTTTGCATCCGTCATCACACCTTCCACGCCACGGCCTGTGGCAATCCAGGCTTTTCGTTCTTCTTTGGCTACCAGCAGCAGCACTCCGTTCTCCTTGCCCTTCTGCCCTATACCCCATTTGTTAAAAAGTTTTACGGCATAGTCAGACACCTCGTAGTTATCCAGCCTGGCAACTGTTACTATCGCTATCTGCACCGAACTGGTATTGTCAAATTCCACCAGCTTTGCTTCCAGCCTCTGCACTTCATCTGTAGCCAGCATGTGGGCAAAGTCGTTCACCAGCCTGGGTGGACTCGGTCTCCCGGGAATCTCCTGTGCAAAGGCGGGCAAACTGAGACACATCGCCAATAAGGCAATGTGAATAAAATTAAATACTCTGCTCAGCCTGCTCATTTACCAAATACTATTTCGTCGGGAAGTTCATTTCTTGTAATGGAAGGATCGTAAGGGAAGAATTGAGCCATAGCATTGCTTAGTTCATCTATACAATCGCAAATAGCTTCGCCCATCTTCCCTGCCTTCAGTTTTGCTACCAGGTGCTGCGCCGCAGTCTCCCAGAATTTCGGTCCGCCTGCCAGTTCATATATCGCTATGTCGCCAAACAGCGCAAATTGCCTGTCCTTTATAGCCACGTAGATTATTACCGCATTGCGCTTTTCTGTCTGGTCCATGGCCAGCTGGCTGAATATCTCCTTAGCTCTGTCCATCGGGTCTACATAGGCGCAACGTGCTTCTACAAACACACGCACCTCGCCCGTGGTCTTCAGTTCAGCGGCTTTTATACGCTCTACTACCTGGTTTTGCACCTCGGCATCAAGCAGTGGCTTGCGGGAGAAAATAGACATCGATCTTTATATTAGAATTGCACCGATGGCGCGTTCTGTGAAGCTTCATCAGCCTTGAACATCGGTTTTTCTTTGAAGCCGAATATACCTGCCAGCAGATTGCTCGGGAACGAAGTCACCTTTACGTTATATGTTCCTACAGCCGTGTTGAATTCATCACGCGAAAATTTTATCCTGTTCTCGGTACCTTCCAGCTGGTCTTGGAGGCTTAAGAAATTCTGGTTGGCCTTCAGCTGGGG
>DASPNB010000230.1:0-2955 GCA_035626755.1 Flavipsychrobacter sp. | reverse complement strand
GAGCTGTTCGCTGATACAGTCCTTGCGTTTATTCCAAAAACTGGCCGGAATGGCAATTTCGGTGTTGAGGAGGGTGCGATGGGTGGAGCTGTAGCAGTATTGAATGAAGATGTTCGTGGTACCGTCGCGGCGGGCGAATTTTGGATTGCAAATTGTCTTAATTGGTAACAGCATTTTACTCGATTTTTTACTCGATTATCGAAACTGTTAACCCTTGTAAAGGTAGCGTTATTGATTCATCGTCCGGTGTTACAAAATCCTCAAAATGAGCCACCAGCTTGTAAAGTGCTGTAAAAAGAAGTAAGGGTTGGAATTTCCAACCCTTACTTGTGTAGTCCAACCTGGATTCGAACCAAGACAAACAGAACCAAAATCTGTTGTGCTACCGTTACACCATTGGACTATCCTTATTGGGCTGCAAATTTACAGTAGCTTTCTTAAAAAGGCAAAACTTTCACAGAATATTATTTTTTACATACCGTGTGTATAAATTATGTCAGCAGGGCCTCGCGAAGGCTTATGAAATCAGGTTTTTTGCAGTAGGTTTGTATTCGAGCGTGTTGCCCAATTAATAAGATAGAGCATGTCCTTTGCGCAGAATCCGCGCCAATACATACTGAGATTCCTGTATATAGGCGTGGCAGCCATCATATTACTGCGTCTTTTTGCTTTACAGATATTCGAGGATAAGTACAAGATAATGGCTAACGACATAGCCATTTACCGCAAGATCGTGTATCCTCCCCGCGGCGTTATCTACGACCGTAAAGACAGGGTGATGCTCTACAACCAGGTGGTGTACGACCTGATGGTAACCACCAGCAATGTCCCGAAGAATTTTGATACGCTTAAGTTTTGCGAGGTGCTGGGTATCGACAAACCCAGTTTTGACAAGCTGCTGAAGAGGGTGCATATCAAAAGCGGGCCAATGCGCCAGGGAGCTTTCCTGGAGCAGCTGACGCCCGAGCAAACCGCACGCTACCAGGAAAATATGTACCGCTTTCCCTGCTTTGAGATGTTGGAGAGGAGCATCCGCACCTATCCCAATGCCAGTGCCGGTCTTATATTGGGCTATGTAGGGGAGGTGTCTCCTGCCATGCTGAAGTCGGAACGCTATGCCTCATATAACCAGGGCGATTATGTAGGCATGAATGGCCTGGAGAGCAGCTACGAAGAAGTGCTGCGCGGACAACGAGGCGTCCATTTCTTGGAAAGGGATAATTACAACCGGCCTCGCGATCCCTACAAAGGCGGCGCACTCGATACACCTGAAATAGCGGGCCGTTCCCTGCAGCTATACCTCGATGCCGAGCTGCAGCAGTATGCAGAAAAACTGATGGTGAACAAGATTGGCAGCGTAGTTGCTATAGATCCGAAGACAGGCGGTATCATCACCATGGTGAGCAGCCCCAGCTACGATCCTAACCTGCTTCGGGGCCGCGAAAGGTCTAAGAATTTTTCTAAGCTATACAAAGACGCTACACACCCGCTGTTCAATCGTGCCACACAGGCTGCTTATCAGCCGGGCAGTACCATCAAGCCGATGACTGCATTAGTGGCGCTTGATGTTGGCGTCATCAATGCCAAATATGGTTTCCCTTGTGGCGGTGGCTATGGTTACTGTGGCAGGCACATAGCCTGTACCCACTCGGGTGGTGGCCACGCTGCCAACCTCAGGCTGGCATTGGCCAATTCCTGTAACGCTTATTTCTGTCACATCTTTCGTTTGTCGGCGGATGCTAAGAAGTACGGCGATGTAAAAGCAGGTCTTGAAAAATGGCATGAGTACTTCTGGAATTTTGGTTACGGCCATCCTACGGGTGTAGATATACCTTATGAGGGAAAAGGCCTGCTGCCCGATTCTAACTACTACAATGATCGCTACAACGGTGTATGGAATTCCTGTACCGTGGTGTTCGTTGGTATGGGACAGGGTGAGCTCGCCTTAACGCCGCTGCAGCTGGCCAATAGTATGTGTATCGTTGCCAACAAAGGCTACTATTATACGCCTCACTTCGTGAAGTCGATCAACAACAACCCTAAAGACCCACAGCTGAAGCCATACCTCGAGAAACACAAGGTGACCAATATTTCAGACAGTACATTTGAAGTAGTACAGTTGGGCATGCAGGATGTGGTAGATAAAGGAACTGGTAGGGTAGCACAGATGGAAGGCGTAGAGATATGCGCCAAAACAGGCACGGTTGAGAACTACGCGATTATACACGGCAACAGGATGAAGATGCAGAACCACTCTGTGTTCGTGGCCTTCGCGCCGAGAAAAGACCCGAAGATCGCCATAGCGGTAATAGTTGAGAATGCAGGCTTTGGTTCTACCTGGGCCGGCCCCGTGGCAAGCCTGCTGATAGAAAAATATCTTACCGACAGCATAAAGGTGAACAGGAAGCACCTGGAAGATAAACTCTATAATGCAAAGCTGATAAGCAAGTACACCTATATTATCGACTCTGCACAGCGCCTGAAAGATAAGTTGCGATGGGAAGCTAAAATGGCAGAGAAGAAATACGGCGACAGCATGAAGCTGGCAATAGATACAAAGAGAGCAGAGATGTGGTTGCGTAAACACTATATGAAAAAATAGAAGCGGCAGATGGACAACATGCGTAAAACGATATTCGGCAGGCTTGATACACTAACGGTGTTCTTGTATTGCGCGCTGGTGTGTATTGGTCTGCTGGCGATCTTCTCCGTAGAGCACCGTGCAGGCGACACTGCTTTGTTCGACATGAGCAAGAGCTACACTCGCCAGTTTATGTGGCTGGGTATTTCGCTGTTCGTTGGTTTTTTAATAATACTTACCGAGAGCCGCTTCTTCTCCTCCATTGCCTACCTCTCATACACCATCGGGGTATTCCTCCTCATCATTACCATATTTGCCGGGGTCAATGTGAAGGGCTCACATTCCTGGTTAGGCGCTGGTAGCGTCAGGTTTCA
>DASPNB010000229.1:0-6808 GCA_035626755.1 Flavipsychrobacter sp. | reverse complement strand
TTCCTTTCCTTCTGCGAAAACGATTGCATCGAGAGATCTATGGCATCCCCTATCACCGTTCCCTGCGTGGGTATCAGCTCGGGCTTCACGCTCTGCAACATCATTTTCATGGCGCTGTAGTCTATTGTCAGTGGCACCTGCAGGTAAGCCCTTCCGGCAAATACCACCAATGCTATCCTGTCATTCTGCATCTTGTCTATCAGGCGGGCCACCAGTTGCTTGGCACGTGTCAGCCTGTCGGGCTCTATATCCCTGGCAAGCATACTCTTGCTCAGGTCCATAGCAACTACTACATCTACACCTTTTCGCTGCACCTTTTCTATTTTGTCACCTTTTTGCAGGTTTGCCCACCCGATAGCTGTAGCTGTAAAAGCCAATACAAGCAAAAAAAACTTCAGCGCACTCCTGCCCGGTATATATCCACCCATTTGCACGCTTATCAGGCGCTCCTCCCCAAGTTTCTTCAGCTTGTTCCTGCGCCATATTATCATCCACGCAAAAAGAAGTATCAGAACCGGCACCAGTACCAACGCCAAAAGATGATCTATATATTGAAAACGAAGCATTATTATCTATGTCAGCTAACGCAAATTTAGTAGTGCGTCAATATAATTGTAAGATGCTAATAAGTTTTTAAATTTCTTTAACAGCTCACAAAAAAACATCCCGCCACTGGGGCGGGATGAATGTCATAACTATGTACAGTATTTCTTTACTTCACTATCTTATAAATAGAGCTACCCTTTTCTGTAGCTACCTCGAGCATGTACATTCCGCTGCCCAGTTCAGTTACCGGAATAGATACTTTTTCACTCTGCTGGTAGCTGCCGCTAAACACCACAGCACCATTAACGCTGCTAATAGTTACCATCTTGGTGCCATTTATGGCATCCAGGCCTACGATACTCACCACATCTGTAGCAGGGTTGGGATAAACCTTCAGGTCGTTGAGCTCAGGTGCAGTAGCTACTGACGCCGGCCACAGGTAACCTACAAACTCTTCATCATTTTCCCAGAAATTGATTGTGGTAATTGAATCCAGGTTTGCATCCAATGTAAAGGTCAGTATAGGATTGCTCCTTCCCATAGCATCTCCAAACAGGTGATAAGTACCATATGCCACGGAAGGGAACTCAAAATGGCCATTTACATCAGAATGCGTATACGCTACGGGCGTGTTACCCGCGTCTGTCAATATCAGGATTCTTCCTTCCAGGGGATCACCTACTGCTGTACTCTTATTGGCGCCCTGCATCACATCCCCGCCTACAAAGGCAGGACCGCCCGGGTTAGTCCCCCCTATCAGGCCGATATTATACTGGGCGCTGCTGTAAGGTATAGATATTACGCTACCGCCATTCCATACTATTGATGAATCATAATATGTTGGCAGGTACTGGCTATACGAAGGGGCACTCGGTAAAAGTGCCGCTTTCAGTTTTAGGATGCCCACATAAGTATTGGGTCTTGTTATAGAATAATGACCCAGTGAATCAGTATACGAGCTGTCTACTGCCGTCAGAATAGTCGTCTGCAGAGCTGAATCATACACCTGCGATATCATATATACCACTGCCTCGTCCGTTGGGAAATTGCTATACTGTACAAAGCCGTGCACAGTAAAAGTTGTTCCACCGCAAACAGCAAAATTCTGGAAAAGGTTCATCTGGTTGTTATAGGTTACAGAATCGCTATACCAGTTTCCACAGGCATACGTTCTTACATCTATAATTGTTCCCGGAGGAGTAGAACCCGGAATATTCACCGAGTAGTTGCCATTAGCATCCGTAGTATCCGGTATCTGGAAATAATATGTAGTGTTGTACATAGTATCTGCGTTCACCCACACTATTTGGTTAGGTACTGGCGCATTGCTGCCATCCAGCACTGTTCCCGACACACTAAATTGAGCAAAGCTGCCCAGCGAAACCATCAATAGGGCGATAATTAAGGAGATTTTTTTCATATGTTATTTATAATTATTTAAATGAGCCTTCTCATCTATATGACGGCAAATATATGCAATGTGTTAGAGTTCAGGAGCCTTTTCTTTACATGGCCTAAATAAATCATCCCGCCACGAAGGCGGGATGAATATTGTGATGATTGAGAATAGGGTACTTATTATTTGGCTATCTTATAGATAGAGCTTCCTTTTTCTGTTGCTATTTGCAGCATATAGAGGCCGCTGCCCAGCTGAAATACAGGGATAGAAACTTCTTCATTTTGCTGATAGCTGGCGCTGAACACCACAGCACCGTTAATGCTGCTGATAGTTACAGTTTTAGCACCATTGATAGCATCCAGGCCTTTTATGTTCACTACATCTGTAGCAGGATTAGGATATACATTTACAGCAGCCAGTTCAGGAGTGGTGGCAACTGATGCAGGCCACAGCGTTCCCCAGAATTCGTCGTCATTTTCACGGAAATCCATGTCAGGCAGGTTTGGAGTGTTTGCATCCAGTGTAAAGCTTAGTACTACGTTAGTTTTACCTAATGCGTCGCCAAACAGCTTGTATGAACCATAAGCCAATGAAGGGAAAGAGAAATGACCATTTGCATCAGAGTAAGTGTAAGCAACAGCCTGGTTAGCAGCGTTAGTCAACAGCATTATCCTACCCGCCAGCGGATCGCCTACTGCAGTGCTCTTGTTGGCGCCTTGAGTCACATCACCACCGATAAAAGCAGGACCACCAGGGTTGGTGCCAGCTATCAGCGATATATTAGCAGTAGTATTCATAACACCACTTATAGTCTGTACGCCAGTACCATTCCATGTCAGTGAAGAGCTATAGTAAGTAGGTAGATAGCTAGCATAATCAGTAGATATCGGCAGCAATGCAGCTTTTACTTTCAGAACACCGTTGTAATTGGTAGGTATAGGCATTGTGTAATATCCCGATTGTGTGTCGGCAGCTGCACTATCTATAGCTGTCAGGGTAGTGATCTGGGTGTTCGAATCATACACTTGCTGAATCAGGTACACGATAGCGGCATCAGCACCTGAAGTACCAGTGGTAATTTGGCCTGATACAGCATAGTTAGTTGTAGTATTACTACAGAAGGTAAAGTTCGACACCAGGTTCATTTGATTAGTGTAAAACACAGAATCAGTGTGGTTCACGAAACAGATGCTGTCCGTTGTGTAGATATCAATAAGAGTGTTCACAGGCGTGCTGGTCGGAATGTTGATGGAATAGTTACCACTTGAATTCGTCATGGTAGATAAAACCCAATTACCCGCAGACACGAAATCTACCGTATGGTTAGCAACAGGATTGTTGTTGTTGTCTTGAATGTGTCCGCTCAGCGTCCATTGAGCAAAGCTGGATACTGATACCACCAGCATTGCGATAAGTAAGGAAAGTTTTTTCATAAATAAATTTTGATTGAGTAAAAAAAAATGTTGATTGACCTATTTGACGCAGATAATGGGAAAAATGTTAGTACCTCTGCAACCTTTTTTTCTTTTTTACACAAAAGAGCTGCATTGTGTGACAATGCAGCTCTTAATATTAATTACCAGTTATTTCTACTTTACTATTTTGTAGATGTATGCTCCTTTCGGGCTGCATACGTTCAGGATATAAATACCCTCTGCAAGTTCCGAAAGGTTCATTTCCAGCTCACTTTCTTCAGTGTTGGAATCATACACTTTTGTGCCTGTAATGTTAAACAAGCTTACTCGCTTCACCCCCTCTATACTATCCAGGCCACTTAACCTAAGCCTGTCCTTTACAGGGTTAGGATATACCTTCAGCACATCTGCCAGCCCATTGCTCACAGAAAGCGGCCATAGATTGCCTGCAAAGCTTGTACTATCCTCCAGGAACGTTATCTGCGTCAGCGATAGGCTGTTTGAATCAAGGTTAAATACTAGTGGCGGATTAGTTTTACCCAATGCGTCACCAAAGAGCTTATACGTACCATAGTTCAGGCCGCCAAAGCTAAAAGTCCCGTCAGTATTTGAATATCTGAAACCTACAGGCACATCATTGATAGTGGTAAGCAGGAGTATTCTCTTATACAGGGAATCACCGGTATATGCCGATAACACAGTGCCTGAAATAAAGCCCTGCCCACCCATCATATTACTTGCCGGCATTACAATATCCGCTACCGTATTCTCATTAGGAATTATCTCCGCAGAATTCCAGTTCAGATCCTGGTCATGATAGGCTGGTAAGAAATTCAGGTATTGGGTGGAGATAGGAAGCACTCCTGCCTTTACGTAGTAAGAATCATTGGCGCCCAGGGGCAATTTGAAATTGTAGAAGGGTGTCTGGTAAATAATATACTGACTATCTATCTTCTGAACGGTTAAGACATTTGATGTATCCCAATGCCGCTGTATCAGGTATACTAAAGTGGTATCCGCAGCCATCGTGTCTTTATACACTGTCCCGCTTATGTACTTATTAGTGGCACAAACAATAAAGTTACACGCAATAGAAGTAAATGGGAAAAGAAACCCCCCGCTCGTGTGTGGAATGCATGCTGTAGTTTTTACTTTAAAGATTACACCCTGCGGAATGTTCTGTGGCAACACAAACGTATAAGACCCATCCACTCCCGTCGTGGTAGTATCATAGTATGGATAAGGTGTACCCGTGGTATCTGTATATACTTCTACAAACTGCCCTGTCACCAGTTGCGTGTCGGCATCTGTTATTATGCCTGTTATCAGGGGCTGGGCATTGGTTTTTGTGCCTATAGTAAGTAGCGTGATAAGTAGCAATATGTTCTTCAATCCCTTCATTATCTATCTTTTACAAATAGCATTACAAAAGTAAAGCTATTTTCTATTCCCATATAATCTATAGCCTACCATAAAACGTACATACGGTTGCAGGTACAGGTTTCTTACACCGGCATTAGGTATATAGTTTAGCCCTGAAAAATTCTGTATCAGGCTTACATCTACAGACAGGTTATTCTTTACGTTCATCGACATACCGGCCATTGCTCCGAACTTCAACTTGTTGGCTGTAGGGTTAGAATATGGTGCAGCATCGTAATTTTTGTAGTCTTTAGTGCTGTACTCAAACTCATGGCTTTGCGCCGTAGGGGCAGCCTTCAGATCTTTTTCCTTCAGTGGCTCATAGCTGATAGTATCTCGCAGCGTGCCGCCCTGATGCCTGGTAACATTGGTAATTATCTTCGGAACGCTGCTGTAGGTTACTACAGGCCCCCCATATATCGAAATATTCCTAGCCACTTTATAGTTAAGCATCACCGGCATATCCACTTCCACCACGGCCCGCTTAGCAAATGAATGGCTCACCACAACAGAGTCGTAATTCTCTTTAAAGTAGTAGTTAGCTTGTATATACTCGGTAGTTATACCTGCTGCATTATAGGTAGTGCTAAACTTCCTCATGGAGTCCATGTAAGAGTCCGTTACATCATGATATGATGTGGTCTCTCCTATTTCTCTGCGGTTACTGCTACCCACCTTAATGGCAGGTTGCAGCATCAGGCCCAGCTTGTCAGTAAGCCTTATCTGCAGGCTGGGCGCCATTACAAACTTAGAAATAGTGTATTGGTCAAATCCTCTTTCATACCCTGCTTTAAAGAAGATGTCTGCTCGCAGGGGTTCACTTACTCTTCCTGTTTCTGCAACAGCCTCATTCGAAGCTAAAGTCATTTGATAATCTATAGTATCAGGCATTGGCCCTATAAAGCTTGCAAGCGACCCTATATCACTTCCATTATCCACCATTGCATTTGCCTTTTGCTTTACCTCTTCAGTCTCTGTAAACACCAATTTATCCGGGGGCAACTGTACGTTCTGCGATTGCGTAACTATAGCATCCTGTACCGGCTGTTCTATCCTGGCAACATCTTGTTCCAGTTTCTCCTTCACTTTTTCTTGCAGCTTATTAGTTATTGCGCTTATCACAGGCAAAGCCACTTCAGCCCGGGTCGCAGTTGTATCTTCAGTTTTTGCCACAACAGGTGTTTCTGTCTTCTGTGTGCTGCTGTCAGCTAGCTGTACTACTTCTTCCTGCTTTTGGTCTACAGCCTTTTCAGCACCGTCCAGCGATGCACTTCGTTTAATGTTCATCAGCACATCAGTCTGCCTGTTGTTCATAGCAGTAGACACATCGTCTTTGGCGCTATCGGCACTCTGTTGGGGAGCCTGCACAACGTCTTGTTTGTTTTCCGTTTCTGGTTCAGTATTATTGGGCTCTTGCTGTGTATTATTATTGTCGTCTTGCTTGGCTAAAGTTTCATTCGCAGGCTTCGTATTAATAACCACAGGGTCTTCTGCTTTTTGCTCGGCAGATTCCTGCTTCGCTTCAGACTTTTGCTGCACCACTTGCATTTGTGGAGCCTCAGGTGCCTGCTTTTGCCCTGCCTTTGTTGCTTCTTTCTTTTGCTCGGCTACGTCCGGCATCTTCTCTTCAGCAGCTGTATTAGTTTCAGCAGCAACCGGCGCTTCAGCTTTATTTTCTATTGAAGGAGTATTAGTTACAGGAGCGCTGATCTGCGGGGCCACCTCTGCAGTCCGGTCGCTTACAGCCTTATGCTCTCTTCTTTCGCCAAGGAACATATACGAACCTACCAGCAGGCCTATAAGCCCTGCTGCCAGCCAATACCATTTCCTGCGCCCTTGTTCTTTGCCATCCAGCTTCGCCTCCATCTTGTCCCAGGCATGTCCCGGTGGAGTTTCCTCGTAGCCGGCCAGTCCTTCACCAAAGAAAGTGTCTACCGGTGAAGCATCACCCAGGCGGGCTTCCATATCACTCCATGCCTTGGCAGGGGGTGTTTCTTTATACTCTGCAAGGGTTTCGCCGAAGAAG
>DASPNB010000228.1:0-4757 GCA_035626755.1 Flavipsychrobacter sp. | reverse complement strand
AGATGGTGACCCTTTGGATGTGCTAGTAATAATGGATCAACCTGCTTATATCGGATGCCTGATAGAGTGCCGGATGTTAGGAGTGGTTACCGCCATTCAGCGGGAAAAAAATGGTGATAAAGCTCGAAATGACCGCTTTGTGGCCATAGCTGCTTCCTCTATTCTTTACAAAGACATCAAAAATGTAAAAGAGCTAAACAAAAATTTGGTTGAAGAGATAGAGAATTTTTTTATTGATTACAATAAACATAAAGGCAAAAAATTTCAACCTAATGAATGGCTTAATAAAGGAAAAGCCATGAAAATTATCAAAAAAGCAGTTATTGATTAGCTCGCTGCCTTTAGGGTTGGCAATTCATAAGGCCTACTACTTTTTCGTAGAAAAGGTTCGACAAATTCCCAGTTCGGTCTACAAAACAGGGACGCAGTTGCGTCCCTGTTTGCGTTTTAGGGGTACAAACTTCAGATCTCATTGTCAGCCTGAGCAGAGTCAGAGACTTGCTGAGATTAACCGGCTAGCTGATGAAAAGTTGTGCCGTCCCCGTCCGTTCAGGTGATGATAGTTTGCGGGCAATCAAGCCGAATACTTTAATTTTATTAATGAAAAAACATGTAACCTTTCGGTTTCTTATTTATATTTGCAACCAAAAGGTTACATAAAATAAAACTCATTTTTATGGATGCAACACCGATAGTAGTAGAATGCACGTACAATGCACCAGCTGATAAAGTATGGAAAGCCATTACCAACGCTGAGCAAATGAAACAATGGTATTTTGATCTTCCCGGTTTCAAGCCCGAAGTAGGTTACAAATTCCAGTTCTGGGGAGGAGATGACACGAAGCAATTCCTGCATCTATGCGAGGTAAAAGAAGTAATAGAAGGCAGGAAGCTAAGTCATAGCTGGAGATACGAAGGTTACCCCGGAAACTCACTGGTGACCTGGGAACTATTTCCCGATGGAAATAAAACCCGAGTTGTGCTGACCCATGAAGGAATCGAAACATTCGAAGGCGATAAATACCCAGAACTACACAGGAAGAATTTTGTGGCAGGCTGGACAGGCTTTGTAGAAAAGCAGCTTAAGGAATTTGTGGAAAAATAAAGCTGTAGTTAAAGCAGAACTACAAACCTTTTCCCTTACTCACGTATTTGTTCCCCCTAATGGAGAAACGGTATGGAAGCAGCGCATCTTCTTGCGCATAAGCTACACCTACCCTCGTGCCCGCTGCTATGTCTCTGGCTGATACTTTTATGCCCCGGTCTTCTATCTGTATCTCTGGCCCGGATAAGGAATAGCCGGAATGCCAGGTATGTATACCGAGGGCAACGCTGAGCGCCCCGGGCCCGGCTGTGAGCGAAGGTGTTAATTGTTCTTTACCACGTCGATTCAGCATCTCGTCAACGCCTTCCAATGGTTCTATGCCACGAATAAGAACGGCATGGGGGGTATCTTTTACATTGGTAACTACATTAAATAAATGGTGTATGCCGTAGCAGAGATAGACATAAGCAGTACCGCCGTTTGCGTACATAATTTCTGTACGCGCTGTTCTTCGCCCCCCGGATGCATGGGAAGCCTTATCTCCTGCCCCGGCATATGCCTCAGTCTCCACTATGATACCGGATGTTGTGATGCCGTCAAAATTGGTGACCAGCACCTTACCCAGTAGCTCCTTTGCTATCTTCACTACATCCTTCCTTATATAGAAGCTTTCCGGTAATAACATATCGCCTGCAAAGGTATAAGATGTGGCCTATGCCGGACAAATGAGTATTTTTACTGCCTATGCCTTTAGGTAAACTTTATATGATCCCCATACCGATAGCGGAGGGTATCCTTGATAGCCTTTCTGCTGATGTGGCCAGGCATACGGAAGCGTTGCGCTATTATGTCGTGGAGAATGCCCGGACCGCCAGACGTTTCCTGCGTTCGCTGCATGCCAAACTGGTATTGGAGGAAATCACCTTCTCCGAAATAGATAAGCACAGCGGCGCAGATTTTGCTACCGTGAAGCGGTGGCTGAAAGAGGGGAAAGATGTCGGTGTAATGAGCGAAGCAGGTTGCCCGGGCATAGCTGATCCCGGGGCTGAAATAGCAGCTGCGGCTCAGCAAATGGGCGCTGAAGTTATTCCTCTAACGGGGCCAAACTCAATAATCCTTGCCCTGATGGCCTCCGGTCTGAACGGACAGAGCTTTGCTTTCAATGGCTACCTGCCGGTAAAAGATCCAGCCCGGAGCCAGAGAATAAAGGAACTGGAGAACCGGTCAAAAAAAGACAACCAGACCCAGGTGTTTATTGAGACGCCTTACCGTAACGACGTTCTCCTCACCGACCTGCTAAAAAACTGCCAGGTATCTACGCGCATCTGTATTGCCAAAAACATAACTGCCACTGATGCCTACATTAAAACCAAGTCGGTTGCCGATTGGAAGAAAGCTGTTCCCGGAATAGGGAAGGTTCCGGCAGTTTTTTTGATATTAGCCTAACGCACAGCCCTGCCCTTCCACTGGTATTTCCCTATCATTCCAAGAAATCCGGCAGATATGACATAGGCAATGTGTAACGGCTGAAGAAGTGGAAAAATCCGTAATTGCTTGGCCTTGCCAAAAAAGCCCGCAACAGGATCGAGGTAATATATTTCAGATATTGTCTTGAACACAAGCATCAACAGCAGGACAAACCAAAAGAATGGCTTGAAAATCGCCATGACAAACAGCACCAAAAAAGAAAGATTGAAAAGATAAACAAAGGCCAGCATAGCCGTCATCTTCTTGTCGTCATACTTGCCTGATTTAGATGCCCAGCGTATACGTTGCTGAAAAAAAGAAAACCAGTCAGGTTGGGGTGCTGTTCGCACAATAGCATAGGGCGATTTTAGGTAAGATATCCTGCCGGGATAGTTCTTTTGAAATTTTGTCATCAGCAGAAAGTCGTCGCCGGAAGCGAGGTGGTCAATATCCTTATAGCCATCTACAGTATGATACGCTTCTTTAGAAAAAGCAAGATTGGCACCATTACACATGTTACCCAGCTTTAACCGATGCACAGCAGCCGTAATACCCTGCATGCTCATGAAATCCAATGACTGGAATGTTTGTACAAGTGATCCGTCAGATGTGAAATCAACAGGTGCTACTATCATCACGGGTTTCTGCTCTTCGTATATCGCAGCGATGTACTTTAACCAATGAGCAGGTGCAATACAGTCCGCATCAGTAGTAAGTATCAGTTCTCCCCTGCTTTTACTGATGCCGAGCGCAAGGGCAGCCTTCTTAAAGGCGATTACTTCCACCTGCTGCAAAGGCAAATCGATGCAGCGAACATTAGGATGATCAAAAGACTCAACAACCGAAACGGTATTATCCGTAGAATGGTCATTGATCACAATCACTTCAAAAAAATCACCCGGATAGTTCTGCGCTAATATGGAAGATATACAGGCCTCAATGTTCGCCTCCTCGTTTCGCGCAGGGATAATAATGCTGATGCTTGTTTTGGGTCGAGAACCATTTGTTTTAAACACAGGCTGCTGCTCCCAGCCATGACGGTAGGCAAACATAAGGGCTGCGTAAGCCATACTCAGGAAGAAACAGAGGATAAATGGTATCAGCATCAGTCGGATAAAAGAGTGGCAGCTATCTGCGGAACTGTTTCAGCATCCAGCAGCCTGTGCCCTTTGTCTAAGATATATAAATGTACGCTATCAAGGTTTCCCTTAAAGCGTTGCGCCAGCCGCACCGGGATTATTTTGTCGTGCTGCCCCATATATATATAAACGGGAATACTATGCTTTTGTACCGTTCTGCGCAGGCCGGCGTCATCGGGCACCAGGTGCCTGAGGCAGGGCCAGACCTTAAGCAGGAATGATCGATTCGACTCAGAGCTCAAATAGTGTTTGGCAAATCCATGACGATGGTTATCTACCAGGCGCACCTTCTTCAGCCAGTCAAGCAGACTGACATAAATTTTCGGCTTTTGCAGAAAATTTTTGAATAACCCTTTGCCGACACCAGTAAGAAAATGATAGAAGCGGTTAAAGACTAGTCCGTCGGATGCTATAAGTACCACCCTTTCTATCTGCCCGGGCACTAATTCAACTATTGATAAAGCAACGCGCCCGCCAATGCTGTAGCCCATAAGTGACACTTTATCGACATGCAATTGCTTTTGAAGATCATTTATTAATTCCAGCATATGTCCTTTCTCAAGAGCCGGCTGTGTATCACATTGGCTCCGGCCATGATGCGGCAGATCGAAAGCATAGATGGTATAGTTGCGGAAAAGATATTTTTCGAACGGCAGGAAAAGAGATGCATCGCTACCATAGCCATGAAAAGCAACCAGCAATTTTCTGCCAGTGCCCATCTTCAGATAATGAAGCCTGAACGGTCCTGCATTGATATATCCCGAACTGTGATGCATATGCCGCTTCAAATCTACGGAAAGCAGGCTTCCGTCACCTATTTTTAACAGGCACGAAGGCATAATTTTATTTAGCTTTATTAAAAATACAGGGATATGGAAACGCAGCACACAGCATTACTGAAAGGAGGTAATTTCTTAGTACAGGTATCGGACCCGGCTAATACTTTCACCCCGGAGGACTTTAGCGAAGAGCAGAAGCTGGTGGCTCAAACCTGCAGGGAATTCCTCGATAAGGAAGTAATACCTCATCTCCTGGACCTGGACAAGCAGGAACCGGGCCTGATGCAATCGCTGCTGGAAAAGGCAGGCGAACTGGGCTTTCTCGGT
>DASPNB010000227.1:0-6898 GCA_035626755.1 Flavipsychrobacter sp. | reverse complement strand
AGCCGGATGAGGAATATCTTAAAATCTAAACGAATACCAAGACCGGCATCTACAGCCAGTTGGTTGTAAAAATCCTTAGTGAATTTCCCGCCGGGTAATTCTGGGTTATCCCTGTACAGCCAGATATTGCCTATATCAGTGAAGACCGCACCATTTACGAAACTCCAGATATTGAAGCGGAGCTCGGAATTAAACTCCAGTTTTATATCACCCAGTGTCTGTATCAAAGAACCAGTAGAGTCGTGGAAAGTACCCGGACCAACGAGGCGGGAACGGAAGCCGCGTAAGCTACTGTTACCACCACTGAAGAACTGCTTTACATTCGGCATCTGTCTTGAGTTGCCGTAAGGAAGACCCAAACCCAGAATGATCCTATTGGCCCAGGTAGTATTCTTAGTAGGACTCTCGGCATTTTCGGAGATACGGCGATAGTAGCGGAAGTCCGCGAGGTACTTCATATACTGGGCATAGTGGGCACCGGCGATCTCTTTTGGATTGGTCTCGTAGTCAGCTTTTTGTATCAAACCGATCAAATTGCCTGAGTAGTCGATGAGGCTAGAGAAATATATATCGTTGAGGTTGGGTGACCCTATCTGAGTTGTATAATTGAACTGGTAAGTAGGGCCGAAAATGAGTCCATTAAAAATGAGGTTGCCGTAATACAAGTTCAGATCCTGGCTTCCGAGAGTATCGGTCTGCACATAAGTAATATTGATGGGATACAGCTGATGTTCCCGGCGGATATCCTCTTTCCAGTTGTACCCGGCAGACAGCTTGTAAGAAAGAATACTGAGAAGACGGGACTGAGACTCAAAACCAAAACCAGCTTTGATGAAAGTACGCGGCATGAATGCACCATTGATGCGGGGATCAAAGAAAGGTACTAACAACCTGGGGGAGGAAAGACTTGTTTCGATACCAGCTTCATAAATGTCCGGTCGGCGGTTGCGACCACTGGTAGCTTCGGGGTTGGCATTCCTGTTGCCACCATACTGGACCTCATAGCCACCATTGAGCTTCACTGTGAATTCTTCAGCGCCTCTGAAAGTATTTCTATTCTTCCAGCTGAGACTTCCCTGGGTACCAACGCGGCTGTCGTTCTGGCTCATGGCGCCGAGCTCAAGGCGGATGGATTTTTTAGGATATGGAGTAAGGTAGTAGTACACGTCCATCAGGGAATCGTTGAGCGGTTCAAACCGGTTCTTTACGAATTTGAAAACATTGAGATTAATGAGGCGATTGAGCGTCGTATTCTGATCGGTACGATTGTATTCATCGCCCGGCCTGAAATGCATGGTGTAGGTAAAAACTGAGGGCTTAAAACGCCTGCGCGGATCAACGACCTTATAGCCTTCGTATTCTACAGCCTCATGCTTAGCTGTGTCCTCGGCATTGCCACGAAGACGGAAGTTCGGGTAGATATAGACATTCCGGATATTGTAGATGTTATACATTTCCGGTGCAGCTTCTTCATCGGGTTTTATTTTCACATAAAGGTTCACCTTGTGATCACCTATGGTAGTATCTGCCTCAATTATAAGATAGTCAGCCTTGAAGTAATAGTAGCCTATCTCCTTCAGTTTCCGGTCAATGCGCTCGCGTTCTCCCTTAATGAGTGACAGATTGTATGGCTCGCCGGGCTTTAGTAAAGTCTCTTCGCGCAGAGCATATATATCTTCTGCAAGAGTAGAGGAACTGTCGTTATCGAAATAAGTGGAATCGATGAAATATTGGGGACCTGTCTGTACTTCAAACTTAGCACGGGTCTTTTTCCGCCTGGTGACCAGTTTACCTGTTACACGAGGCTGAAAGAAGCCCTGATTCTCCAGTATGTTGGTCTGTATCTGCCGGTTCAGGTCCATATCTACAGAACTAGCAAGTACAGGTTCCTCTCCCCAGCCGTTCCGGAGGCGGGCCCAGAAACCTTTTGTTTTTCTTGTACCGAGGTAGTTATACACCGTGAGTTTGACACGCATGCCAAGGATCTTAGTATTTGGTTTGGGTCGGATGGCGCCGGAAAGGTCGCTGGCCAGTACCTTTCTTTGCTTACGGTCGGTCTCGCGGTCGGTCACTGTGGTGCTACCGCCGAGGAAAAGAGACTCACCGGCAGGTAGCTTACGGGTATTGCTACATGCTGACGAAAACAGCACGACGAATACTAACAGGTATATAGCGTATCTATTTTTCATCTTCCTTTCTTGCTAAGGCTGCATTCTGCTCTTTCATCTTTTTACGGTCTTCCCTGTTTTGCCTGCGGTCCTCGCGTGTGCGTGTCTTCTTAAATAACTGAGCAAAACGGTTATAGTCCATACTTACGATGAAATTCAGTCCTGTCTCGGTAACAAATCCCTGGAGTACGCCCTCATCATATGACCTGCGATAAACGCGCATCACATAGCGTCCATCGGAAGTGAGGTTATAGTCTGCGGCAAGATTGCCCGGCAAGGCAGAAGTATTCCGGTTATTGGAAGTTTGAGATCCCTGCAGTTCGAAGTCGTTACCGACCGTTAACTTCAGGCGATCATTGAGGAGGCTCTTGGATGCTGACAGGCTGAGGTCGGTACGTTCGCGGCGTGAGCCGGTAGTGTAATCCTCTGACTGGGCAAGATCAACATTCAATTCTATACCTTTTACCAGGTCGCTAGCAAATTTATTTAGTTGCTCTCCAATGAAGCGGCTGGCACTTTGCTTGGCGGTATAAGCCAGGTTGGCACCGGTACCGGAGAAAGGATCGTCGGAAATGAATCTATTGAGCAGAAGTACTGCGAAGACCTGCTTGGTGAGTTCCGAAGTATCCATTCGTACCTGGTTGAGTTTGCTGCGGATCAGTTCCAACTGATCAGGACTCATACGGTATACTTTATCTTCCGGCAGGTCGATATTAAAGGTAATGGTGGGTTGCATCATTTCGCCTGTAAGAATAAGATGTACTTCGAACGGCAACCTTTGACGATAGTAATTCAATTGTGCGGGATCCGGGACCTGACGCTCTATTAAATCATAAGAAGCGATATTAGCAGTATAGACCGCAGTAACATTCAGCTCGGCAGCCAGCGGATCTCCTACAAAAGTTATAGTGCTCCCCTCTTTTATCCTGAATCTTCTTTTGATCAGGTTGTAGTTGAGTTCATAAGAACCGTCATTCAACCTGTACATACCTGCAAGTGTTATAGCGCCATCGTTACCGATGTTTGTATTTAAAGTGGCTTCACCTTTTACATTTACAAAGTCGCCGGTGGCCTTGTCGATGATGAAACTGAATTTAGCTTCGGGATCAATTGTGAGATTCACATTAATATTGGAACCCGGCGCCAGGCCCAACCTGATGGTATCTTTTTCAGGTATCACAGGCAGTATCTCACCCGGCATATCCTTGTCTATGAACTTGACGATACCTTCAGAGCTTACTATCTGCGGGTTGTTTTCCGGGGAGACGACCGTAAAGTCTGTGCCTTCCAAAACGTTGAGGCTACCTTCTATGTTAGGCCTTGCGGTAGTACCCCTGATACTCATGTTGGTATTTAAGAGAAGTTTTCCGTAGAAGAGATCATTGTTTTTCTTAGTAGAATTCAGTGCCTGCCAGTCGGTGGCACGAACGCGCAGGTCAAGCTCCATATTCGCAAAATCTTCTGCATTTACGTTACCATCGACGCTGGCTACATTGCCGGCACTATCGAGCATTTTAAAATTGTGAAATTCGATCTGTGAACCCCTGAACGTAATGCGCTCTGAAGGCATGCGGAAATGGGAATTGAGCATGCTGATAGTAGTAGCCAAATTATCTGTGCGCAATTCTCCGTTCAACAAAGGCGCTGCTGGAGTGCCCTTTATGTTTAATTCACCCCTTATAAAGCCTGAGCTATTCCGTACCTGGTGCTGCATGATACCTTCGAAAGCACGAAGATTTAAAGCGCGCAGGTTGAGCAGAAGATCAAGGGCATTGCCATTAACCGGCCTTGGATAATAATTACCGGCAAGGGCGATATCATTTTCACGGCCTGTGATCTTCATATCGAGGCCGATGGTATTTTCTGTTTTATTATTGGCTAGTACGGCGAGGTTACCGACGGTATCACCGAGGACAGAGAGATTTTGCACATTAATGTCGCCCGTTGCTTTCAGGGCAGGCTGCATAGCTTCTATGGCGACCTTCCCGTTCAGCAGACCGTTGGCCAAGGTGGTGTCTTTGCTGAATATTTGTGTAATGTCACCGATGATGAAGTTGTTTATTGCGATATCGGTTGGCGAATTGAATTGCTGTGCCCGACTGTTAGCGCTTATCTGCTGACCTGCATTACTGATCGCTACGTTCTGCACAAAGAAGCCGCCGCTACCGAAAACGATTTGATTGGGCTGAGCCACGTTCCAGGTGTTGTAGTTCAGAACAAGGCCTGGAAGCAATTGTACCACCTGCCTGTCGCCTTGCTGTTCCATATTGGCTGATACAGCGAAGCGCTGCCTCTTACCGGTATCTGAGGTGCTTACATTAGCGTTGATAGTTTTGCCACGCATGCTGCCGTTGGCCCGGGCATACCAAAACTCCATTTTATCCTGGGCTATCCTGTCGACAGTTACATCGTAGTTGATAGCTGAATCCGTTTCGCGTATGGTTGCGAGGCCATTCTCAATGCTGGTACCGGCGTATACTACGTGCGGCAGGGTTGCATCCAGGAAGAGGTCGCGATCATTGAGGCCGCCTTCTATATGTATGGTATCGAGGTACTCAAGGTCCGGCAGGATACCGTGGAGGATCGGCCTGTCTTTTACATCGGCTACAAAGGCCAGGTTGTAGGAGGAAATCCCGCTATCGGGTCGCGGTGAGTACTGCTTTGCCACTTGCCTTGAGCGTGCTGTGCTATCTATCATAGCAAGCGTTCCATAGTGCCGATTGATGTGCTCCTGCACCACATCGCCTATACGGGTGAGCGGTGTGCGTCCTGTAAGACGGGCATATAATGCATCAAAATCGACAATGATGTTCTGGCCTGAGTCCACGGAGGGCTTGGAGACTATGGTGAAGCTATCTGTGAAATACCTGCTTCCACTAGCTACTATGAGTGGGTTTAACCAGGTAAGTGTGGCGTTGGGATAGTCGGGATTCAGCTCTGGTGCATCAAGGTGGATCTGGCCGCGTGCACGCAAGTCGGAGCTATATAAATTCAGAGCCTGGAGATCAATGCTATCAATATTGATGTCGGCTACGGCAGACGGGTATTTACCATTCAGGTCACCGTGAGCTTCGAGGGCAAGCCTTGCATTTGGGTCCTCGGAATTCAGGAATATGTCAGTGATCTTGTTGACAATCTTTCCATCGAGGCTTATATTACTATAATTATAACCCATGATACCTGCCGACTGAACGTTGGCTGTTACCACAGCATCCATGTTATTGACATCGAAGCTGCGGCCACGCGCTATGACACCTGCGGTTACTATACCCAGTACTGTATCTTGTTTCAGAATGCGGCCCAGGTTGAGCTCAGTGGTGCGCAGACTAAGATCGTATTTTTCCCGATTCTTGCCGGGTGACATAAGAAGGCTGCCACTCACGAAGGCATTACCATCGGTGGTATTGATAGAAAGACCAGGGGTGCGGTAGTCAAGAATATTTCCGGCCAGCTTACCTGTTGCACCAAACCTATCGGGAATGCGCACTGACTCCAAAGCTGCGGCCGGCATAAAGCCTGCTATATCGTTTCGTGAAGATTGAAGTTTGAGGATATTGAGATCGTAGGCGAGTTTGTTGGGATTGGCGACGTTACTGAGGCGGCCGTTAACATTGATCATGGTATTACCCAAGCCGGAAACGATGAATTTTTCAATGCCCAGTGAACTTAAGAAACCATCGAGAATAGCTTCGAGTTTCAATTGACCATTCCTGTTGTTCCTGATAGCTTGCTGTTCAGCCAAGGTTGGCACAAAAATGAGCAGGTCGTAAATACCTACTACGCTCTGCTGCAGGTTTACATTGAGGCGCATTACATTAGGATCGTCTTGCAACGCTTCTAATGAAGGCCAACCGACTTCTATATGATCCTGCAATACCGTGCGGGGTGTCTTTAGATAAAGATCCTGGAGCATGGCTCCCTGTGGGTTGTAGGCAAACGAGGTTTTCAGTTCCTGCAAGTCCAATCCGCTTTGCTCTTTGAGCGCAAGGTGATTGATGCGACCGGAAATAGTGTCCCCCGTAAATACCACTTCGTTAGCAGCAAATGCCAGCTCAGTAACTAAAAGGTGGGCGTAATCTATTCCCTGGCGCAGCCGGGGTTCATTGTCGTTATCCATCTTGAAGTTGACTGCGTTGAGGTTGATGTCATCAACTCTTATGATCCAATTGCCCTGCACTAAGCTATCGGCTACGTCCTCAGCTACCTCTTCTGCCTTTTCCGGGACAGGAGAGGCCGGGCCCATCCAGATGACTGCGGAAGTATTTTCAAGCAGCAATTCTTCAATATTGATACGTTGATTTTTAAGATCGATTTCTTTGGGTTTTGTTTCCAGCCTGCCGAGGATATAGTCCATTTTCATTTTGCCGGGAATGTCATCGTATTTAAACGAGATGTCCCTGAGCTTCAGATCGTCTATTGCTAATTCAACCGGCTCCTGCACTGTAGTGTCATTCTCCTGCGGAGGCAGGTAAGATACATCATGGATCATGTAAGTTTGGAGGCCCGCAACATCGAGGTTCCTTACATGAAATATCATTTTGATCGGATCAAATTTGCTGAGACGGAGATCGAGGGTATCTAAAGTCATCCCGAAACGGGTACCGCCAGTATAGTCGTCGAAACGGAAGCGGATGTCTGCCAGCTCTACTTTGTCAACATCAAATGAGAGGGCGGAGGTATCGTTAGCTTTCTTTACATCTTCTACCTGTTCAGTTGGCTTACCCGCGAAG
>DASPNB010000226.1:0-2211 GCA_035626755.1 Flavipsychrobacter sp. | reverse complement strand
AAAACCTTTGATGAATACATCAAGGTTAAGAAACGCTTCTTTGATGAGCTTCCCGAAACTGCCTTTGCACTCACCAATGCCGACGACAAGCGTGGAATGGTGATGCTGCAAAACACGAAAGCAGAAAAGCATGCCTATAGTCTGAAAGCTCCCGTGAGCATTAAAGGTAGAATACTGGAGAACAACCTCACTGGCCTGGTGATGACGGTAGATGGCCATGAAGCTTATTTCAGGATGATAGGCACTTTTAATGCTTACAACCTGTTGACTGTGTATGGTATTGCAACGCTGCTGGGTAAAGATGAGATGGAGGTCCTTTCGGTTTTAAGCAACCTGCACGGTGCTCCCGGTCGCTTTGAGACCTACATGTCTAAGAACGAAAAGGTGCTCGGCATAATCGATTATGCACATACACCTGATGCGCTGATCAATGTACTGGCCACTATCAACCAACTACGCACGAAGGGCCAGCAGTTGATAACTGTAGTAGGCTGCGGCGGCGACAGGGACACAAGCAAGCGCCCGGTGATGGCACAGGCTGCCTGCGAGCATAGTGATAAAGCCATACTTACATCAGACAATCCACGCAACGAAGACCCCGAAGCTATACTGAATGAGATGGAAGCCGGCCTGACTATGGCGCAGAAAAGAAAAGCACTGCGTATAACCGACAGGAAAGAGGCAATTAAAACAGCCTGCTCGCTGGCACAGGCGGATGACATACTGCTGATAGCGGGCAAGGGCCACGAAACATACCAGGAAATAAAAGGTGTAAGACAACCCTTTGACGATAAAGAGATTTTACTCGAAACATTTGAATTACTAGGAAAATAGAGGATAAGAGAGAAAATGCTGTACTATTTGTTTACATATCTGCGTGAGAATTTCGGCATGTTCGGGGCGGGGGTGTTTTACTACATCACCTTCCGTGCTGCCATGGCGATCATTCTCTCGCTGGTAATAACAACTGTACTGGGAAAGCGCATGATCAACTACCTGCAAAGGAAACAGATAGGCGAAACAGTTCGCGATCTCGGCCTTGAGGGCGAAATCCAAAAGAAAGGCACGCCAACTATGGGTGGTCTCATTATCATTTCCGGAATACTGATACCAACACTCATTTTTGCCCGTGTAGAGAATGTTTATATCATACTGATGATAGTTTCTACCATCTGGCTGGGTCTGGTTGGTTTTATAGATGACTACATAAAAGTATTCAGGAAAAACAAAGAAGGTCTTGCGGGCAGGTTTAAGATACTGGGCCAGATAGGCCTTGGTATCATAGTTGGCCTTACCATGTACTACAACGACCATGTGGTAGTAAGCAGGGAAGTAATACCTAACCAGGCTACTATTTACAACCCGACCGAAGAAGTAGTTTCCGGGCCCGTAACAAGAAAAGATGAGAACGGCAGAACGCATAGCTACATGCGTATTAAATCTGCCACCACTACTATTCCGTTCCTGAAGACTCACGAAATGAGCTATGAAGGAATTGCTGAAATATTTGGTAAAGGTGCGGTGAAGACTGTGACACCACTTATCTATGTGCTCTTTGTGATATTCATCATTACGGCAGTATCGAACGGTGCCAATATTACAGATGGCATAGACGGTCTTGCAACAGGTGTATCAGCTATTGCAGGCATCTGTCTCGGCGTGTTCGCTTATGTGTCGGGTAACTACATTTTCGCTAACTATCTGGGTATTATGCACATCCCTAACCTGGGTGAGCTCTCCATATTTATCGGTGCCTTTGTAGGGGCCTGCGTAGGCTTTCTTTGGTACAATGCATATCCTGCACAGGTATTTATGGGCGACACGGGCAGCCTGGCACTGGGTGGCATTATCGCATCTCTGGCTATTATAGTTCGTAAGGAATTATTGATACCCATTATCTGCGGCATCTTCCTGGTAGAAAATCTATCGGTGGTGCTGCAGGTAGCTTATTTCAAACACACAAAAAGGAGACACGGTGAAGGCCGCAGGATATTCCTGATGTCTCCGTTGCATCACCATTACCAGAAGCTGGGCTACCACGAAAGCAAGATCGTTACCCGCTTCTGGATAATGGGCATCATACTGGCAATAATGAGCATAGTAACACTGAAATTAAGATAGTGGCAAAGAACGCACATAAAAAACTCATCGTACTCGGTGCCGGCGAAAGCGGCATAGGGGCTGCGCTGCTGGGCAAACAGCAGGGCTGGG
>DASPNB010000225.1:0-3775 GCA_035626755.1 Flavipsychrobacter sp. | reverse complement strand
CGGCAATTATCTTTGCATTAGCGCCGGCCATGTGAACGGCACTAAGTGTTGCAAAGTTGATAACCGTGGGACTCTTGAATAGCTCAAGAACATCTGCACTTAAATGCACGTGCGGTTCGTTGGCGTTTACTACCAGGTCAGCCGGGAAAGGAAGGGTAATGGTCCTTAATACACTGTTAGCGCCTGAGAAACCGCCCATATGCAGCTGTACTCTACCTTCTGACTGGGTAGATTGGGGAGAATTACCTTCAAATTTCAGCATAATATAGCCGGTGCTCCATTCCCAAAACATATCACTCGGGGTCAAGGCACCCGTCTGCGCTCCGGAGACATTCCTTAGGCTATCTACCCCGATCATGAAGGTGATCGACTTGTAGGTGCCATTGGGAACATCATCAATGTCAAATTCAAGGCTCCCCGGCTCGTTGTGTCTGAGCAGGTGGTAACTCTCCGGTTCTATAAACTGGCCCCCATCAGCATTATTCAATTTAATGTTACTGATATAGTAGCTGAATTTGCTCACGGTAAACGAATCTCCATTCTGATTGGTATACCACACATCATTGAGCACAAGGGTTTCTATACCTACCTTATTGCTGAATTCCAGTTTTACCGAACCCATTGGGTTTACAACAGGAACTACCGGATCTTCTTTCTTCCTGCAGGAATTTAAACTCAGGCTTAGCGCTATGGCACTTAGTATACTTATTGACTTCAATTTCATTTTTCTGTGTGGTGTTCTACGGTTGGTGGCAGTTACTTTTTGATCACAACCGGATACTAAATGAGACCGGGTATTGATGCTGACCGTTGGTTCATGAGCTTTATCTTTCATATTTTTACATACAGCAGACATTTACTTTGCGGCTTATTTGTCATAAAACCCAAAAATAAGTTAAGAAATTTGTAATATTAAGTTAGAATGTAAACATTCTCTATACATCATGACGGTCAGATACTACATTTGGGAAGCAATACTACTGAAAAAAGAGTCAGAAATTGGACAAGACGCTACGTGTATTGCAAGCGTAACAACAAACAAACAATGAAACAAACATTTGTAATCGCCTGGCTCGGTCTCATATTGGCTGGCATGTCCTACCTTTTTTGGCAGAACGAGTTGAAATACACCCTGCCAACGCCTGTGCCGCAAAAATACGCTCCGGTGAAGACGGGTGAAATCGTAGGACTTAAAACCGGTGTGACAAGGGATGCGAACAGGCCGCTCTTCATTCATTTTTATAATCCTAATTGTCCCTGTTCAAAATTTAATATTCCGCACGTCCGCTCGTTGATGAAAAAATATGGCGATCGCATATCCTTTGCGGTAGTTGTGCTGAGCAACCAGAAATTCACAGAAACTGAGATAAAAGATAAATTCGGTGGCGATGTCCCTGTCTACTTTGATAAGGAAATCGCCAATGCATGCGGTGTATACTCTACTCCGCAGGCTGTGTTACTGAATGAGGATAACAGGCTGTATTACAGGGGAAACTACAACAAGAGCCGTTATTGCACTGATAAGAATAGCAACTACGCCCAGCAGGCATTAGATTCCTTCCTGGCACATAATAGTAAACCGATTTTTAACCACTTTGCACTTAAAGCTTATGGATGCGAATTACCCGACTGCCGCAAATAGTGCAGCAATAAACGACGGAGCTTACAGTAATTCTTACAAGGAAGTGCGTGCCTTTATGGACGACATAAAGAAGCGCTCGGATAGCCTCATGAACTACTTCCTGGGTGGATTTTTTGTGGCGGGCTTGTTACTAGCCCAATTCTACGACACCCAGGATGTAGCCTGGAGTGTAGGCGGACTATCGTTGCTGGCCTACTACTCAACAAAACTGATGCTGCCAAAATCCAACCTTTACCAGTATGTGCTGAGTGGAGTGTTTGGCATATTCATGGCACAGTTCATCTTCCAGATGCATGGCCTGTTCGAGATGCACTTCGTTGCCTTTATAGGCAGCGCGATCCTCATTACCTACCAGAACTGGAAACTCCAAATTCCGATAGCGGTAGTTGTAGTAGTACACCATGCGATCTTCGGTTACCTTCAGTTTATAGGCTATGAGAAGATATATTTTACGCAGCTTGAGTACATGGATCTGCAGACTTTTATTATCCATGCCATCCTGGCGGCTATTATCTTCTTTATCTGTGGGCTTTGGGCGCATCACTTGAAGAAATACAGTTCCAGCTACATAAAACAGACCTTTGAAATGGGTCGCCTGCAGGAAGACAAGCTGAAAAGAGAAGCGCTTCTTACAATGAGCGAAAACCTGAAAATATCGAATGAACAACTGAATGAGGCCCAGCAAATGGCTAGCATAGGCAGCTGGATGTGGGACCTGGAAACTAATAAGGTAGATCGCTCAGCCGAGTTTTATAACATACTGCAGAGAACAGCGGAGCAAGTTGATGGTACTCCACAAGGCTTTCTTGCTTGCGTACATCATGAGGAAAGAGAAAAACTGAATGACTATGTGAACCGCTGTATTGCTGAAGACTTACCATTCACTTATGAAGCAAGGCTGGTAATGCCCGACGATTCGATAAAGACGATCTTCGCGCAGGGAAAGGCCTTGAAAAATGAAGAAGGTAAGACTATACAAATGCATGGAACGATACAGGATATTACGAAGCGAAAGGCCTATGAGCAGGTACTGGAAAAAACCAATCAGGATCTTCGTAAATCAAACCATGAGCTCGATAAATTTGTATATAGCGTGTCTCACGATCTGCGTGCTCCGCTGCTGTCTATGCAGGGCATAGTGGAAATAACAGCTGACGAAACACAGGAAGAACTTACATCTACGCATATGCAAATGCTGAAAGGCAGCATACAGAGACTGGATAACTTTGTGGAAGAGATCCTCAACTACTCACGCAATGCCCGTAATGAGTTAAAGAACGGCGCAGTTGACTTTAGGAAGATAATGGATGAGATAACAGGCGACCTGAAATACATGGCATCTGAAACCAGGAATATCAAGATAGACATGGACATTAAGCAGGATAGTGACTTTTACTCTGATGAACACAGGATTCGTGTAATAGTAAACAACCTCGTATCAAATGCCATACGTTATCACAACCCTGAAGCCGAACAACCTTTTGTAAATATAACTGCACACCTGAACGGACAGGCGAAAATAATAATAGAAGATAACGGCATAGGTATACCCGAGCAGTATCATCAGAAGATATTCGACATGTTCTATCGCGTATCCGAAAAATCACGTGGCTCGGGACTGGGTCTGTATATAGTGAAAGAAACCATCGACAGGCTGAGCGGTAACATTGAGATAGAGTCAAAACCAGGATTGGGCACTAAGTTTACGATCCATCTTCCTAACATGAACCAAATAAACTAATATGTACCAAGAGAATAACGTTCTCGACCTAGTAATGATTATAGACGATACCCCTGTAGACAGGTATACAGCGTCATATGTAATGAAGAAACACGGCTTTGCCCGCGAGGTACTCGAGTTTGATATGGCTACCAAGGCTATAGCCTACCTGGAAGAAAATAAGGACAATCTCAAAATGCTGCCTCAGGTAATACTGCTGGATATAAGCATGCCCGAAATGGATGGCTTCCAGTTCCTCGATCGCCTGGCTATGCTGCCGCAGTGCGTAAAGCAAAGCTGCTGTATAGTAATGCTCTCCTCATCGCTTAACCCCTCAGACCATGAACGCGCTGAAAACAATCCGGTAGTGAAAAAATTCATTAATAAGCCCTTGAGCAAGGGCTACCTGGAAG
>DASPNB010000224.1:0-3893 GCA_035626755.1 Flavipsychrobacter sp. | reverse complement strand
CTGCTTCTATGCAGCGGATGGTTTGGGCTACGGTGGCGGCAGTGTCCATCGTATCGGTGGTGGTCATAGTTTGTATACGAATGGGGTTGTTATTGCCCAAAAGCAGTTCACCTATCCTTACTTCCTTTGTCTGTAAACGCTTATACGATGTGAGCGAGTGGCAGTATTGCTGCAACATGATGGCTGAAAAATACATTGCAAATTTAGCTTAATACCGCTTAAGAGGCGCGAATATCCTTCATTTTAAAGTAATTAACATTTCTTCAACATTCCTTATTACGGCTGTGTTATGGCAAATAGAAATCTGTGTTTTTCTGGCAAACAATAGTATTTTAGCATTATTAACGCACGAAATGGATTACGAAATCAAGCAATCAGGTAAGTTCAAATTTGTATCGGAAGGTAAAGGAGAACCACTGGTGCTGCTGCATGGCCTGTTTGGAGCTTTAAGTAATTTCAAGGATCTGATTGACCATTTCAAGCAAAGCTACAATGTCGTGATCCCCATGCTGCCACTGTTCGACCTGGGCCTGCTGGATACCTCTGTTTCCGGCCTTGCCAAACATGTGCAGCGTTTTATTGATGCCATGGGCTACAAGAAGGTGCATCTGCTGGGTAATTCACTGGGAGGTCATATAGGGTTGGTTTACACATTAAAGCACCAGCACCTGGTAAATACGCTTACTTTAACCGGAAGTTCAGGCCTCTTTGAAAACGGTATGGGAGAAACCTACCCTAAGAGAGGCGACTACGATTTTATACGCAAGAAGACAGAATTGACCTTTTACGACCCCAAAGTTGCCAGTAAAGAACTGGTAGATGAAGTTTTCGGTATAGTAAACAACAGACTTAAAGCAATAAAGATCATCAGCCTGGCCAAGTCGGCCATCCGTCACAATCTCGGAGATGAACTAAAGGACATAAAGGTCCCTACCTGCCTGATATGGGGAAAAAATGATACCATCACGCCCCCTATGGTGGCTGAGGAATTTCATTCCCTGATACCGAACTCTGAACTGCATTGGGTAGATAAATGCGGCCACGCCCCTATGATGGAGGTACCCGCAGAGTTCAATGAGATCCTTAGTGAGTTTCTTCGAAAACATAAAGGCTAATAATCTCTTAAATTATTGTCATAAACCCGTAACATCCTAACCATGAAACAATTTTTGGTGTAAGATTTGTATTAATACTAGTAAGAGCGGCCAGCCGCACAAAGCAAAATGGTAATAGAACAACTAATATCGCCCATCGTTCCGACACTGTTACCGACTGACACAGGTACAAGAGCCCTGTTCCTGATGGAAGAAAATAACCTTACTCAGCTACCGCTGGTAGTAGAACAAAAATACATGGCCCTGGTACAGGAAAATGACGTACTGGACCTGGACAACACAGATAGTCCGCTAAGCGCAGGCGACCTGTTTGATTACAAACCCGCGGTATTTGCCAGCGGTCACCCTTTTGAGGCCCTGCGCGTAGCGCACCAGCAGAATCTTTCTATTGTTCCGGTGGTGGACAACCAGAATACTTATCTGGGATCTATTACCCGTAACGACCTGCTGAAATATATAACAGAAAATAGCGGGCTGGATAGTCCCGGCGGCATACTGGTACTGGAAATAGAACCGCGCAACTACTCACTTCATGAAATAGCGCGTATTTGCGAAAGTGAGGATGTGATCATCATCAGCACACAGCTTTTCACCAACCGCGACTCTGGCAAGATAGAAGTGACCATTAAGACCAACCGCAACGACCTGGCTGGTGTTGTACAGGCCTTTGAACGCTACAACTACGTGGTGAAAGAGGTATTCGGTGAGCAGAATTCACACGAGGACCTGCTTGACAGGTATAAGCTGCTCATGAATTACATCAACATGTAATTCTGTACCTTTGTGTTTTCCAATCTATTGATATAATGATCGCTGTTGGAGGTGTATTACTTAGTGACGAAGTAATTGAAGAGAATTTTGTCTGCGACCTGCTGAAATGCAAGGGAGGCTGTTGCGTAGACGGCGATTGCGGTGCCCCGCTTACTAAAGAGGAAACAAAGACTATAGCGAATATCTACCCTAAGATAAAACCCTACCTCTCTGCCGAATACATTGCCGAAGTAGATAAACAAGGCACGCATGTAATGGACGACGAGTATGGCTACGTTACGCCAACGATCAACGGCGGCATTTGCGTATATGCTTATACTGATGAGCTGGGCATAGTGAAGTGCGCGATTGAGAAAGCTTACAACGATGGCGTGGTCGATTTCAAAAAACCCATTTCCTGCCATTTGTACCCCATAAGGATAAAGCAATTACCCGGCTACGAAGCGGTCAACTACGAACCCCGCCCTACCCTCTGCCGCCCTGCCTGTAAACAAGGCAACAAGCTGAAGGTCCCGGTATACAAGTTCCTGAAAGAACCGATCATCCGCAAGTTCGGTGAGGATTTCTACAAAGAACTCGACGAAGTAGCAAAGCAATACCGCAAGCACAAAGGGCTATAATTTCAAGCTGGCACCTTGCGGCATAGATCCCATGCTCCGTAGGAGCTACCGCTTTGTAGAAAACTCTATAAAATGATTCTTGCCCCGTAGGGGCTACCCAATACAATACTGGCTACAACTCCATTTTCAACCTCGCAGCAGATCGTGGCCTATCTTCAACATCCAAAGCATCGTGGTTAAAAAACGTTTACAACTCCTTCCTCAACCTCGCCACCGGTATATTCAGCTGTTCCCTATACTTAGCCACAGTGCGACGGGCAATGTTATAACCCTTTTCCACCAGCATATCGGTCAGCTTCTCGTCTGAATATGGTTTCTTTTTATTCTCGCCACCTATAATGTCCGAGAGGATGGATTTCACCTCGCGGGTAGAGACTTCCTCACCGCTGTCTGTTTGCAATGCTTCCGAAAAGAAGTATTTCAGCTTGTAGGTACCAAACTCTGTTTGCACAAATTTACTGTTCGCTACGCGCGATACCGTAGAAACATCGAGCATCGTCATCTGCGCAATGTCCTTTAGTATCATTGGCTTCAGGCTGGTATCATCCCCCGAAAGGAAAAACTCTCTCTGGAAGTCCATAATGGCTTGCATAGTATGTAGCAGGGTATGCTGGCGCTGCTTTATAGCATCTATAAACCATTTGGCTGCGTCCAGCTTTTGCTTAATAAAGATCAGGGCCTCTTTCTGCCTCTTATCCTTTTTATCGCTCCGGTCATAAGCACGCATCATCTCCTTATAACCTTCCGAAACGCGGAGTTCAGGAGCATTCTTCGAATTGAGCGAAAGCTCCAGTTTGCCATTGTTGTTGAAAACAAAGAAATCAGGGATCACATAGCTCTCCGCTTTGTTCAGCACTGCAAATGCAGAACCAGGCTTGGGATTGAGCTTGATGATAATGCCAATGACATCTTTAAAGTCCTCTGCATTGAGGCCAAGCTGTCTTTGTATCTTATCGTAGTGCTTTTTGATGAACTCGTTGAAATGATCGTCTATGATCTCTATTGCATTCTTTACCTCTTTGTTTTGAGGCATTCTTTTCAGTTGAAGCAAAAGGCACTCCTGCAATGTCCAGGCACAAACACCGGGGGGATCAAATTGCTGAATATCATGTATTATCTGGTTGACCTCTTCCAGGTCAGTTCCTATGTTCTGTCCGAAGGCAAGATCATCTACTATTGCTGACGGTTCCCTGCGCAGGTAACCATCTTCATCTATGCTTCCGATTATTTGTTCTGCTATTTTACGGCGGTCACCATCCAGCTCCAGAAGGCTAAGCTGACCTAGCAGGTGCTCGTGAAAGCTGGTTTCTACCCGTACAGGTGTGGTGCGGGTTTCCTGGTCGCTGTTGTTATATCCTTCTCCGTAGCTATAATCACCCTCGTCTTC
>DASPNB010000223.1:0-2348 GCA_035626755.1 Flavipsychrobacter sp. | reverse complement strand
CCTGCTGAATGCTGTTGCCAAAGCCCCATTTTACTACCCTGTATTTATCAGAAAGTTTGCTGATCAGGTCTTCAGCGTTTTTGCGGTAGGTGGCGCTATCTTTACCCAGCGCTTCAGCTACCGACCGGGAATTGTCTTGCAGGAAGAGAACTATGGGTTTCTGCGTTTCGTTTTTGGTGATACTGATAACAGGAGCTAGCAGGAGCAGCAAACTGAGCAAGACCACCAGCCCTCTCAAGGCAGCTGTCAGCCACGGCATGGGCACTGCCCGTTTCACATCCGCTCTATAAACCCAATATCCGGCCCCTGCAGCTAATACTATCGCTATTATCCAGATAAACCATTGCATGAACAGGCAATATAATCAAGTTCTCTGACAGTCAGCGAAGCCTGCTACGCATGACAATTATCAATTATCCAATGAACGCCGCCTTGTCACCTGAGCCCTTCGTACCTTTGCCCGGGATGAACCTACGACCAGTACGCACGGAAAAAGATAAACGACAGTTCAGGGATATGGCATCAGCCATCTACAAGGATGACCCTAACTGGATTCGGCCTCTTGACAAGGACATAGAAGAAGTATTCGATCCCGCTAAGAACAAATTTTTTAAGGACGGTGAATGTTCCCGCTGGCTGCTGGCGGATGATGCAGGTAAGATCATCGGCCGCATCGGCGCTTTTGTTTCACAGAAGTATATAAAGGACCAGGACCAGCCCACTGGCGGAATCGGTTTTTTCGAATGTATCAACGACAAAGCTGCGGCTCATTTCATGTTCGATCATTGCCGGCAATGGTTAAAGGAACGCGGCATGGAAGCCATGGACGGCCCTATTAACTTCGGCGAGAAAGAACGCTGGTGGGGCCTGCAGGTAGAGGGTTTCCAGGAGCCCCTCTACTGTATGAACTACAACCCTCCTTATTACATTGAGCTCTTTGAGAACTACGGTTTCCGTGTCTACTATCACCAGCTTTGTTTCTCCCTAAAGGTAAAGGACAGGCTACAGGAAAAATTCTACGTTCATCACGATCAGCTATCTAAGGATCCCGACTATACAGCGCGCATGTTTGAAAAGAACAAGATTGAAAAGTATGTTCACGACTTTACGCTCATCTACAACAAGGCCTGGGCGGGCCGGGGAGAAAAAGGCCTGGAGGAGCATACAGTGCTAAAGATGTTCCAAACGATGAAGCCGGTGATGGATGAGCATATCATGTGGTTTGCTTACTACAGAGATGAACCTGTTGCCATGTGGGTCAATCTACCTGACCTGAACCAGTATTTCAAACATATGAACGGAAAGTTCGGCTTCTGGCAGAACCTGCATTTTCTCTGGTTGCAGCACTTCGGTAAGTGCGACCGCTTTGTAGGCCTTGTCTTCGGTATCATCCCGGAATTCCAGGGGAAAGGAGTCGACGCCTTCCTGATAGTGGAAGCAGCGAAGGTGATACAGCCACGCTACAAATACCAACGCTACGAAATTCAATGGATCGGTGACTTTAATCCTAAGATGGTTCATATAGCCGAAAGCCTCGGTACTTATCTCAGCAGAAAACTATCCACCTACCGTTTTCTATTTGACAGAAATAAGGAATTGAAGCGAAGGGAGATGATTCCCTGAACAATTGAGCTTCGTCCCCTCTACTGGTTCAAGCATTTGCTTGCAATGGTAAATCATCGAAATCTAAAGCATCGTGGTTCACATACCATAGTCCCTTTCCACCCTGCACACTCTCGTCTTAAAAGATGCGTACCACTGCTCCTTACCCAGCCGTTGCGCTATCTGGTGATGAGCATTCTCCTTCCAGTTCTGAATATCCTCCAGTGTCGCCCAGTACGATACGGTAATGCCTAATTCCTTGCGTGCGCTTTCTATGCCCAGGTAGCCCGGTTGTGTTTTGGCCAAGTCTACCATGGCCTCGGCCATATTCCCATATCCTTCGTCTACATCTGTACGCAGCGAGGTAAAGATTACTGCATAATAAGGTGGTGCCGGTGTTTGTGCTATCATGTGGAGTTTTTACAATTGTTTATTCCCTTTCTCAAAATTAGTAACCCATTTTGTGCAAAACTTTTTCTGTCATTTTCACCTTGCCGCCCGCCTTCTTCGTAACTTTACTTACCAGCATTCGCTGCCTGTAAAGGTAGATACAAGGTCTTTCAAAAATGTGTTAAGCAGTCTCACCGAAGCCAATTTGCAGACTGTGTCTAGTCCTGAAAAAAGTTTACACATAAAACAGTGTAAACATGAGAAAAACAGAAACGGCGACAGGCCGCAAAGGACAAAAAGGCAGAAGTTTCAAGTACGATGTTGCCTTCAGACGTAAGGTTGCTCTTCATTATCTC
>DASPNB010000222.1:0-6620 GCA_035626755.1 Flavipsychrobacter sp. | reverse complement strand
ATTGCGCAACTAAGTTTGCTGTAGATGCTCTTAACCAGGCCATGCGTATAGATCTGCTGACCTATGCTATTAAGGTAACAGCGATAAATCCCGGGTTGGCAGAAACCGAGTTTTCCGTTGTCCGATTTAAGGGCGATGAAGAACGTGCCAAAACTGTTTATGCAGGGTTTGAGCCACTTCACGCCGAGGATATCGCGGATGCGGTTGATTACTGTGCATCTCTTCCGGCACATGTTTGTATCAATGATCTGACCATTACCTGTACGGCACAGGCGAATTCATCTAACGTAGTAAGACACGGACAATAATGTACACAGCAACAACGCAGATAAGGGTTCGCTATGGGGAGACCGACCAGATGGGATACCTGTATTATGGTTTTTATGCCTTGTACTATGAAGTTGGTAGGGCTGAGGCAATAAGGGAATTAGGTTTTACTTACAGACAGCTGGAGGAGATGGGTGTAATGATGCCTGTGGCTGAACTGAATGCCCAGTACTTCCGACCAGCTCTCTATGATGACCTGATTACAGTAAAGACATTGCTGAAAGAACTGCCTGCAGGCTCTAAGATTAAATTTCATTCGGAACTGTATAACGAAAAAGGAGAGCTATTGAACAAAGGGATAACTACTCTTGTTTTTTATGATCCGAAAGAAAAGAGAAAAGTAGAAATGCCTCATGAATTGATGCACAGACTGGAACCATTTTTTAAGAAGAATGTAGATGAGTAATGTAAAGGCTTCCATAATAACAATAGGCGATGAATTGCTTATAGGTCAGACTATAGACACTAATTCGGCCTGGATGGCGCAACGGCTCAATGACCTGGGTATAATGGTAGTGAGAAGGGTGGCAGTGGGAGATACCGCTGCTGATATAGTAAAAGCCCTGGATGAGGAACTGCACAATTCAGAACTGGTATTTGTTACGGGCGGACTTGGCCCCACCGCTGATGATATTACTAAACCTCTTTTGCTGGAGTATTTTGGCGGAAAGATGGCGCCAGACGAGAAAGTGTTAGCCCACATTAAAGAGATATTTGAAAAACGGAAGCGTCCGTTGCTGGAGGTGAACCTGAAACAAGCGGAAGTGCCTGACAGTTGCAAAATTCTTTTCAACAGGATGGGAACTGCCCCGGGGATGTGGTTTGAGAAAGAGAGTAAAGTCGTCATCGCTATGCCCGGCGTTCCCTACGAGATGATGGCGATAATGGAAGATGAAGTAATAGAACGTTTGCAGCGGCGCTTTACAAGTGATGCCTTGCTACATAGGTCAATTATAACAGCCGGCGAAGGGGAGAGTTTTATAGCGGAACGTATAAAAGACCTGGAAACAGCCCTTCCTGCCCATATCAAACTCGCCTATCTGCCCTCTCCCGGAATGGTGCGGCTCAGGCTAACAGGTACAGGTAACGCAAAAGACCTGCTTGTGAAAGAGCTTATCATGCGACAGGAGGAAATTGCTAACAGGCTGGAGGACCTGGTTGTTTCGCTTGATGATATTCCCCTGGAACAAATACTAGGCAGGTTGCTCATACATAAAGGATTAACTATGGGTTTTGCGGAAAGCTGTACAGGAGGCTATCTTGCCCATCATATCACGCAGGTAATCGGCTCGAGCGCTTATTTTAAAGGAAGCGTGGTGTGCTATGATGTGAAAGTAAAAGAAGATATACTGGGTGTAAAGAAGAGTACGCTGGAAAAACATGGGGCCGTAAGTGAGGAGACGGCAATAGAAATGGCCAAAGGAGCGTTGAAAGTTTTAACAGCTGATTGTACCCTGGCCGTGACCGGTTTGCTAAGTCCCGGAGGTGAAGAAGATGAAAAGACCCCTGTTGGTACAGTATGGATGGCTGTGGCGAGCAAAAATGAAATAAAGACAAAGCAATTCCACTTTCATTACGATCGTGTGCGCAATAAAGATATGGCAGTGCAGATGGGCATGCTGATGATGTGGCGCTACCTGAACAATAAATTATAAACTATGATTTTCTTCATAGGCATGCCGGGATCAGGTAAATCGTTTTGGGGCAGCACAGTTGCTGCCGCACACGGATTGCCGTTTGTGGACCTTGACAAACATATTGAGGACAAGATAGGTATGTCGATTGCTGACTATTTCTATAAGTATAGTGAGTTAGAATTCAGGGAAAGGGAACAGGAGTCTCTTATGGAGGTTGTCAGGGTAATGCCGGGGGATAGTGTGATAGCATGTGGAGGCGGTACACCTATATTTAAAGACAATCTACAGAAAATGAAGGAAGCAGGCTGCACAGTGTATGTAAGAGCTAGCCTCAGTCTTATACTTAGGCGCCTGGAAAACAGTTCTACCCGCCGACCCTTACTTGAAGGCAAGGACAAGGCAACTGCATTGTTAGAATTGTATGACAATAGACAGCCTTTTTATTCACAAGCCGACTATACTTTTGACGTAGAAAGTATTTCCCTGGCTAACTTTGATAAAATTATTCACTCATGCACAAACCGGCACTAAGCTCCGGCACAGTCTTCGCTGCTCTGGCTGTAATACTCGGCGCATTCGGCGCTCATGCTCTAAAGCAGGTATTGGAACCGGATCAGCTCGTCACTTTTGAAACAGGTGTACGTTACCAGTTTTACCATTCTTTTGCACTGATCGCTTGCGGCCTGCTTTATGCTTCTTTCCCTTTTAAGCAAGTAAAACAGGCCACGACCTGTTTCCTTTTAGGTGTAATCCTGTTCAGCGGATCGCTGTATGCCCTTACTTTGCTGAAGGCGAATGGTGAGGTGGGCCTCAGAGGAGTAGGTATTCTTACGCCAATCGGCGGTGTATTCTTTATCCTCGGCTGGATATTGTTATTTTGGGCTATCATTAAGAAGAAATAATGAAGGCAATAGCCCTGATACCGGCAAGGCTGGAAGCAACGCGTTTTCCACGAAAATTATTGGCTGACCTGAGAGGGAAATCTGTTCTACGTAGAACTTATGAGGCCGCTGTAAACACAGGACTGTTTGATGAGGTGGTAGTAGTGGCAGATAGCGATGAGCTAATACAGGAAATAGAAAAACACGGTGGTAAGGCAGTGAAGAGCAGGCGTGAGTATGAAAGCGGTACCGATCGCATAGCTGAAGTGGCCGCTGAACTGGATGCAGATGTCTTTTTGAATGTCCAGGGCGATGAGCCTTTTACTCAAAAACAACCGCTGGCTGATCTTCTCAATGTATTTCGCAACGATGCAGAACAAAAAGTAAGGGTGGCTTCACTTTGTCGTAAACTAAGCGACGGAAATCTCGTTGCCGATTCCAACATTGTAAAAGTTGTCTTTGATAAGGATCAGAACTCCATTTACTTTTCCAGAAGTATTATTCCCTTTCCCCGGGGTAAAGACATAGGTGTCAGCCATTATCAGCATATTGGTGTGTACGCTTTTCGTAAAGTAGCTTTAATGGCTTTTCCTCAAATGCCAATGACACCGCTTGAAGTAGCTGAAAAAATAGAATGCCTGCGCTTCCTGGAGAATGGCATTCAGTTGAAAATGGTGGAAACTACATTTATGGGTGTAGGCATAGATGCCCCGGGCGACATAGCACGTGCGGAGGCATTTATGGACCAATACGGCCTAAAGTAAATCTACCTTCAGTATTTCACTGCGGCCTGCGTTCCTAAGCCTTATGAAGTAAATTCCCTTAGCCTGTCCTGAAAGGTCTAGCTGTATCTTGCTACCTGTATTGCTTGACCTCATTGCAATAACTCTTCCTGTGGCATCATTTACAATTATTTCAACTGTTGCAAGATCGGCTTCCTCGCCTTCAATATTGATCTGGCCGTTCGTTGGATTTGGGTGTACTTTGAAATTGCTTTTTTGCTCTACTGCAGCAATGCCTGCAGGTGTATAGATACCTGTAGATAACACGGTGCTATCCTGCCACAGCGTTACTCGTGAGGGTAGCTGGAGAGCTGCGTCCATTCTGTTTGTTTGCCCGGTAGTAAACATCTTGTAGCAGATGTTGTAGTCCATGTAATTGTCTGAATTCACTAGTTGGCCGTTACAGTTCAGCGGCAAATTAGTAGTGGTAGTTGAATGGCATCCTTGTGCCGTAGTGCAGGGTGGGGTATCGGTCACATTATCATTAGGCATAGTGCAGCCTCCGTCAAACGTATGTATCAGGTTAAAGAAATGCCCGAACTCGTGAGTAAGAACAGAAGAGAATTCCAGGCTTGTGTTTGTAGCCAGGTACGCGCCATTGTATACTATGCGGGCCGTATTGTTGTTAGACATGTTTGTATTAGGATACCACGCTACTCCCGAATTGTTGGTAGTTCCATCATTATAAAGATCGTGTTGCACGTATACGTTTATATACTTATAGTTGTCCCAGGCATCGGCTGCTATTTGAGCATCGTAACCACTGCCGTTGCCATATCCGTAGGTGGTAGGGTAGTATAATACGCCGGTTGTTGGATTGCCATTAGGATCCTTCTTCGCCAGGTAGAATTTGATGTTCTTTTTGCTGCGCACAGGCATAAACTGGCTGTGCACCTGGTTATAGTCGCTGTTCAGTCCATGAAAATCATCATTCAGTCTTTTTATGGCTGTTTCTATGACCGTGTTATTTACTGTATTGCCTCCCTGGTTGGTGCCATAAACGTGGAAAACGACGGCAACGCGGTAAGTATCTACTGAGCTGCTTTTGCTAAGCTGCAGAGCCTGGATATATTGTTGTGTAAAAAGTTCATTGGCCTGTTGTTCTGCGGCTGCTTCGATATGTTGGCTGTAGTATTTGCTTATCTCTTCGGAGGCGCGGCACATAGCAGGTTCTGCCTGCTGGGCAATTGCGCCGGATGTGTAAAATGTTAGTGCAGTTAATAAGAGTGTGATTTTGCTGATGTCCATGTTTTCACTGTATGTTCCCAGTAAAAATATCAATATCTGACTGCTATAACAAAATCTATGTGGTGAATGCGACCTTTGTAATGGTAAAATTAAAATGAACTGGATCATACTCATCATCGCAGGCTTGTTCGAGGTGGCTTTTGCAGCTTGTCTCGGCAAGGCGAAACAATCGTCAGGTAGCACAGCTACATACTGGTATATAGCTTTTTTGGTATGCCTCGCAATCAGCATGATTCTACTGGTGAAAGCCACTCGCACATTGCCCATAGGTACTGCTTACGCGGTATGGACGGGGATAGGCGCTGTCGGAACTGCCGTCATCGGTATCCTTTTCTTTAAAGAGCCCGCAGATTTCTGGCGTATATTTTTCCTTTTTACATTAATTGCTTCTATTGTCGGTTTAAAGTTTGTTTCCACCTAAGTCTGTGGATATTTATATGTAAAGTCAGGCCTGTTTTTTCCCTTACTTTGCATCATATATGTCCCTTTTTGTAGCCTCTCTTAACTCCGGAAGTAATGGTAATTGCTATTATGTTGGCAATGCGCAGGAAGCTGTGCTGGTAGATGCAGGCATATCCTGCCGCGAAATGGAGAGGCGCATGAGGCGGCTTGGGCTTAACCTGTCGAAAGTAAAAGCGATATTTATTTCCCATGAGCACGGAGATCACATCCGGGGTGTAGAGATACTCTCCCGCCGGTACCAGGTTCCTGTTTATATCACTGAAAAGACCTTAGGCTACACCAAAGTAGATCCCTCGTTAGTCAATCATTTTGGTGCACACGATTCAATAAAAATAGGTGGCCTGGCAGTGAAGGCTTTCCCTAAGTTTCATGATGCGGTAGATCCACACAGCTTTACGATTTCTTATTCCGGAATTACTGTTGGTGTATTTACCGATATCGGTGCGTATTGCAGCAATGTAATAGAACATTTCAGAAAATGTCACGCCTGTTTCCTGGAAACTAACTATGATGAAGCAATGCTGGAAACGGGGCGCTATCCATATCATCTAAAGAACCGCATCAGGGGAGGGCACGGTCATCTTTCCAACAGGCAGGCTTTAGAGTTGTTCATGCAATATAAGCCTGATTTTATGACCCATTTATTTCTCTCTCACCTTTCAAGAGATAACAATGATCCTTTGCTGGCATACGATCTTTTTGCCGCTGAGAACCATAAGGTTCAGATAGTGGTGGCATCGCGTTATAATGAAAGTGAGGTCTATTATATTACCGGTATAGAGGAGAAGGTGAAGCTTCCGCCAAGGATTAAAGCAGTACAGGCTACACTTTTTTAACAAGTCACTCCTTCCTTTTTGTGTAATTTTAGTAGCGGACTATGAAGCAGGTGTTTTTTGTTCTTATTGCTGTGAGTACATGTTTTTGTGCCGGTGCACAGGAGCTGAACGGAAGGTGGGTAGGCAACTACACCCTTTCCAGGTTTATGGCCAATCCCGAGAAAGTAGTCGTAGATATCGCGGTAAGCAACGATTCTATTATCACCGGATCTTCCCATCTTTATTATATCAACGACGAATATGAGCACTACACTATAAGAGGTATATACCGCAAGGCCGACTCAAGTGTATATTTCTATGAAGACAGCACGCTGGGTGTAAAACTTGCTCCGGGAGTCGATAATTGCCTTGGCAACTACACCATGAAGCTGCGCATCAGGGATTCTATCATGAGATTGGAAGGCCGCTGGAATGACAATGCAGAGGAAGAACGTTGCCCGGGCCTGG
>DASPNB010000221.1:0-3393 GCA_035626755.1 Flavipsychrobacter sp. | reverse complement strand
CATCCCCGGGAAAACAAAATAGTTGATCGAGCTCCAGCCATTATAACGACGCACAACCCGCAAACTTTCCACAATATCTTCGAATTTATAATTGTTGGGCTGGTAGTATTTAGTATATATTTCTTCCCTGGCAGAGTTGGTGCTTACCCTTATGCTGTTGAGTCCCGCTTTCATCAGGGCCTCTACCGCTGCCGGCTTGCTGCCATTGGTATTGATATTAATGCTGCCCCTATCCGTATGCTTACGCATCTCTATAATCGACTCGCGGATGGTCTCCCACATCAGCAGCGGCTCGCCTTCACAGCCCTGTCCATAGCTCACTATGGGGAAGGGCGCGGTCTCCAGGTGCGGAACAGTGAACTCTACAATCTCTGCAGCTGTAGGCTTAAAGGTTAGCCTGTCTTGCGTCGAAACAATAGTCTCCTCCTGCGGCTGAAATGATATACATCCTATACAGTTGGCATTACAGGCAGGGGATGTTGGTATCGGGCATTCCCACCGGCCTATAAAGTAGTTACGCGCCGCCGGGCAATGGTAAGTCATCGCACAGTTATCGGCCAGGTGTTTCACCAGCCTGTTATGGGGATAGGCTTCCAGCATATGCTTCACACCTGCTTCTACCTTTTGAGCATCGAAGCCACTGCACTCCTGCCTTATGTCTCGCTCTATACGGGTAGCCGGCACGTAGAATTTCTCATCATGCCAACCAACTGCAGTGTAGCAGAAAAGCGGCAGGGTAGGGGCATCGGGCATCGTTTCATACGCTGCTATGTAGAAGCCCGTATGTGCCGGTGGTATAAAGGCAGCTACAGCCCATCCTTTTTCACACAGCCTCATCTCACCCGTTTGCACATCTATGCCTATCCCACGTCGCCCGGGCAGTTCATACAGCGATCCGCCATCAGGCAGTTCTATAAATTCTTCCACAGGTATAGGATATGCGTCCCAGCCCGAACGCCCCGCTACATAGAGCGAGGTGTCTTCAAAAATATTTCCCTGCCCGTCAGAGTAAAGTATGTATGGAGATTCTTTCAGCATTTTTAAATTCATTTATCACAAACCAATTTTCACCGCTCACTATACCCTTTGCGACACTTTGCGTGTCCTTAGTGCACTTCGCGTTTCAGTATCCAACCAATTATCACATTTCCACATTTCCTCATTTTCACATTTCAATTGAGCCATTCAGCCATTGAGCAATTATGCAATTAACCTGGCTACCATTCTTTCACCCTCTTGCTTCTTTGCTCTTCAGCCTTTTTGGCGCAAAACCTTTCAAATTCGTGGCTGTCAAAGCGGCTTTTTTTTATATTCCATTGGTAGAGCCTGTTGCCATCACATTCTATAGTCAGGGTTCCGTACTTATAAATTACATTATCCACATCTTGCCACTCAATAAAGCGCTTCCTTGATGAGAATGGCAGTTTTATTCCTTCCTCGCTCACGTATATATGCTGCTCGCCGCTGCCACGCTCCCAGAAGAAGGCCAGTAGTATCACAGCGCTGAGTATGGCAAACATGCCCACCGGTACCCATATCTGGTTCATGGCCATGTATGCAGCAAGACAGAGGCAGGCCATAAGCTCAAACACCCGCACCACGCGGTTCACCTCCGGTTTCATGATCCATTTGTTCCGGAATACGGTCACAGCCACCAGCAGGAAGCCCAATGCAAGCAGCAAAGCGCCCCATATCGTCATAGGACTGTAAAAAAAGTAGAATACCGAACCTGTACCAAGGAGCGCAAAGGCAGCCATCAGGTGTAGGGCAGTTATTTGCTGAGGTTTTATCTTTCCGTCGGCCAGTAACAGCTCAAATGTCATATGGCGCAAAATTAAGCTAAATAAACGGCATGCCCAGCGCCCAAACGTTAATTACAAGTTGTAAAAAAGCCCCATGCGAGAGGAGGAGCTTTAGAATCATGTCAATCTTCTAAATCAAGAGAATTCATGGTTCTAAATAGAACGTATCATCCTTATGTTCCTGTATTGAGTTCTGCTCCAGGCAGGTACAGTCCGTATGCATCACCAGCTCATGCCAGGTATAGGGCGGTATTTCCATCTTGGCCGGACCCGTAACCTCGGCGCTTTGTATCTCAGCATCGTTTATATTGCGCCAGTTCACGGTGCACGTACCGCTTAGTACAATGAATATCTCCGGGTCCTTCGTTTTCGATAGACCCTTATGGTAATGCCTCCCGCTCACTGTTCCTGCTTTTCTGAATATAACCAGTTGCATTCCCCCGCGCTCATGCGTATACTCCGCGGTATATCCGCGTTCATCACTTCCCGCCGGCACTATGGTCTCTATCTTCATTGCGGAACTTCTTCTTTTTTAGTGCCTGGCCTTGTGCCCGCATAAACAAGCATCAGCGAAAAGCAGATCGATATACCCGTAAACAAATACCCTATACTGAAAGCCTGTGCAGGTGATAGGTGCGGATTATTATAACTACTTACCTCGCGCACATACAACACATGCATCTGGAATACTTCGTACAGCATATATACCCAGAAACAGGTTGCAAGCGCGCCGAAGAAAAGGTAATAAAACTTCTTTCTCAGGATAAGTGGCGTTGCGAGAAAAACCAATAGCACAAAGTCCTTCCAGCTAAGTTTATTGTTTAGCGTCATCGCCGTAAAATTCCCCAGGCCCAGTAGCAGAAAATACACCGACCCCGCAAGCCGCGCCCATTTCACTTTCTTATCTTCTTTCTGCTTATCCATATTTATAGATCTCACGATAAAGTTCCCCCTTTAGGGGGCGGAGGGGGCTTCAGCGGCAGGGCTTACCTCGCCACCCGGCATCTTCACATCAAAATCCTTTAGCGTTTTTGTTACATCTCCCTGCAGTTGCAGCTTTCCTGCCTCCGCCATCTTGCGAAGCCTCCAGCCCAGGTGGGTATCTCCCGTTGGCACACGATATTTATTCAGCACCTGTCCTACTATCTTTGATGCTTTCTGGTATTGCTGTGAACAGAAACTCGCCAATTGGCTATCGTAATAGTCTTCACCTACCGACTTTAGCTTCTTGCCGCCCTCGTGTATCCTTATCCCGCTGTTCTCCTCGGTCAGTTTGCGCCATTCTTCACCATCTATTTCCAGTTCAGCAGGCGTCACAAGTCTTGCCAGCCTGCGGGCCTTTACCAGTTCCTTTGGCAATATTTCGCCAATGCTTTTAGGGTAATGAACCTTACCATTCTCATCCAGGAAGGGTAGCCCTGCAATGTTAATGATGTAGAATCTACCCATATGCTTACCCAGGTAAGGCAGCACCCAGTGGAAGCCGCACACATCAGCCGGCCATGGCGCCATCCAGTACCACGCCTGTACCGTCTGGTCTTCATACATCTGCTTGCTCACTTCCAGCAGGCGTTCCATATCGTCCACCTGT
>DASPNB010000220.1:0-2118 GCA_035626755.1 Flavipsychrobacter sp. | reverse complement strand
GCTCAGACTTCCAGTAATGCAGCCCCAGGTAGTCGGATAACTCAATGCCAAATTTACTCAGCACGAACTGTGCAAATACCATAATGGCGTTGATGATGATCAAATTCTTAACTATAGTAGGCAAGATCTGGAACCGTCCAGGCCTGAATTCTGTCATTATGCTTTTATTACGTCTTAAAAATCAATCTCTCACGCACTCTGCCCTCAGCGATGGCAAATTTACGGTATAAATAATGCATGGGAGTCATATTGAAAATATTTAAGGGGTATCATCCCGGATATTGCCTTCAACGTACTTTATCCGGTACCCAACCATATCAGGTTTTTACCTCTCTATATTAGCAGACCAAAGTTTACCTGGAAAGCAAGTTAGCCCTATGGGCGACCTTGCTTTTTTTATTTGCGGCTTTTACTATCTTTAATCTGTTTTTAATCTAATGGTAAACGAAACAAACAATGGGTAAAAGATCCGCGCCTAGCAGCGCCGGAAACGGGTATACTCTTGCTGACAGAAAAAAAGTATGGGCGAAAACAATGCCTATAGACGGCCATCCCCCCGATATCTGGCGTCGCGATACTTTTGGTAATGTGATCAATTGGCAGGAATATGGCAATCCTGAATCGAAATATGGGTGGGAGATAGTCAATAATTCTCCCGCCGGCAGTTCATCTCAAAGCCTGGAACATCTTAAAGCCATTGCACTGCTGGCAAAACAATCCTAACGTTTTGCCGTAACCCAGCCCGGGCTGTACCATTTTATAGAGTTGGCTATGCGGTACGACAGGTCACGCCAGTATTCCAGGCCTTTATTGGTTTCGGCCCAATAGTTATACTGAAATTCCAGCATACGCCCGTCTGCTATTATATAATAGCTAAGGTTATAATTATTGGTGCGTGTGCTTGCCCGTCCTGCTTTATCAGGAGAGGCCAGTGTGGATATTACCGTATACTGTTTATTACCTATCTGAAAGGTCGTATCCTGCAGTATCCGTGTATTGCGGACACAGTGTTTGCGAGGATCGTACAAGTCGTGTGCCTGTTGCGGCGACAGTACATGGTCATGAATATTGAGCTGCATATTCATGCCTGCTTTACGGGTGCATTTTGCGGCAAAGGTCACAGTATAGCCTCCCTCGGGACAATTATCCCAATAATGGTAATATTCCCTGTCTTTTTGCAGTAAAATGGGGACATCCAGTTGCACATTTCCGTTGAACAGTGTTAGCTTTTCATAAGAAGCCCTTGCCGATGTGGCAGGCTTTTTGGCTGATGCAGCATACGACGCTGCCAGCAGCAGGGTAAGAATTAGTACACGCATGTTAATTATTTTCTGGTTGAACTGCTAATGTACAATGAAAAAATCAAATGTTAATGAAATTCATCCTGTTAACAAACTATCACAGGCGAGTGTTGTTAGCCGTTTAGAAATGGGAGACTATGGGATATAAAGATTTTAAGGCTTGTGTGGACGCATGTGTGAATTGTGCAACTGTATGCAGGTATTGTGCCAATAGTTGCCTGAAAGAAGGAGACCTGCAAATGTTATCTGAATGCATAAGGACGGACATGGAATGTGCAGCCATCTGTGAGGCGGCTACCGGAATGATGGTCTACGATAGCCGTTTTGCCGGGGATGTTTGCAGAATATGCGCACAGGTATGCGATAACTGTGCAGCGGAATGCGAAAAACATGAGCATGACCATTGCAGGGAATGTGCCGAAGCTTGTAGGCGCTGTGCGGAAGAATGCAGAAAAATGGCGGCATAGCTATTTAATTCAGCTGGTACGAACTTATGATTTGCAGGGCCAGTTTTCGGAATGTGTCCAGGCTTTCTATATTGCCCTGGTAATCGAACAGGATCTTTGAGGCTACGCCATTATGTAATGTGTAGTAAAAACATGCATAGTTGGGTAATAGCATACCTATTACAGAACTATCCGCTACATCTACAACACCTTTTTCGTTACTGTAAACCTCATCCCTTAACCGGAACTCGTAAAAAAAAGCGCTGTTATCGGATTTTTCCTGAAATTCATCCCTTAGTATCTGCAGCCGGGCATCGGTGTATTGAGCCTTAAGCTGTTCGTACAGTTCGTACAACTCGTTCTGCGACATT
>DASPNB010000219.1:0-6100 GCA_035626755.1 Flavipsychrobacter sp. | reverse complement strand
CCAGCGATTGCTGTAATAACCTTCCGGTTCTGACACAAAGCTGATGCCCGGCATACCTTCCATTTCCTGCCTGTACCAGTCGTAAATGGCGCGCCTGCGCGCCACCCTTTGCTGTAATACTTCCATCTGGCCACGGCCGATGCCGGCGCAAATGTTGCTCATACGATAATTATACCCTATATGAGAATGCTCGTAGTGAGGAGCCTGGTCGCGGGCCTGGGTGGAAAGGAAACGTGACTTTTCTACTATCGCAGCGTCGTGGGCCACAAGCGCACCACCACCTGATGTAGTTATTATTTTATTACCGTTGAAAGAAAGTGCCGCTATGTTGCCGAAAGTGCCGCACATTTTGCCATTAATGGATGAACCGAGGGCTTCGGCAGCATCTTCCAATACAGGGATGCCATATGCCTTTGCAATAGCAGATATCTCCTCCATATTCACCGGCATGCCGTAAAGGTGTACGGGTATGATGGCCTTTATCTTTTTGCCCTTAGCCAGGCGATCTTCAATAGCTGCAGCCAGGAACTCCGGCGACATATTCCAGGTTTCGGACTCGCTGTCAACAAAAACGGGGGTAGCGCCCAGGTAAGCGATCGGGTTTGCAGAAGCAGAAAAAGTCATACTCTGGCAGATGACTTCATCGCCGGGTTGCACATCCAATAAAATAAGCCCTAAGTGCAGCGCTGCAGTACCCGCACTGAGTGCAGCTACATTGACACCATCACCAAGATAAGACTCTAGGTCCTTTTCAAAGCCATTTACATTTGGACCTAAAGGTGCCACCCAATTAGTATCGAATGCTTCCTGAACGAATTGACGTTCGGTGCCACCCATGTGGGGAGATGAGAGCCAGATCTTTTCCTGCATATCCTGTTTTTTAGTTGTTTACTACGTTGTGAAATTTTATTGGTTTAGCCGGTACACCCACCGCAGTACAAAAAGCAGGCAAAGACCTGTTGACTGTTGCACCTGCACCGATAATTGTATATTCTCCTACCTGCAAACCATGTATAATGCTCGCATTAGTTCCGATATAGACTCCTTCCCGGATCAGTATCTCACCTGAAATGTTTACGCCGGGCATTAGGGAAACGAGATCTTCTATTACCGTGTCATGTCCTATTGTAGATAGTACACTTATAGTAACGTGTTTGCCTATTCTTATATTAACAGTAACAGAGCAGCCGGCAAAGATGACCGTACCCTCCCCTATCTGCACATCGTCTTTGCCTATGTAGGCAGAGGGCGAAATGAGTGTAGGGAAAAATATTTTATCGTTGTTCAGATAGTTGAGCAAACGCTTTTTTATTTCAGGGTAACCCATAGCATAAACCACACCGATGGCTTCCGGCCAGGCGTTGAGATCATCGCGGCCACCAAGTACGGGATAGCCATTCACAATAGCACCTTTCTCCTTACCGTCATCGAAGAAGCCGACAAATTGGTAAGAAGGTGTATGCTCATTGATCTGGTCGATGAGCATCTTTATTTCCCTGCCGAGACCACCTGCGCCATATACTGCTATCTTTTTCATACTCTATTTTGTTCCTGTAAAGCGCTCCATGGTCGCTGCTGTGGCCGAACTAATGCCTTCTGGTTTCAGAACCTTCATAGCAGTCAGCCAAAATATTTTGATATCAAACAAGAAGCTCATATTATCTACATACCAAACATCGTATTCAAACTTCTGCTCCCAGCTGATGGCATTGCGACCGTTAACCTGTGCCCAACCCGTAATACCGGGGAGCACTTGGTGCCGGCGGCGCTGGCGCTCGTTGTAAAGAGGCAAATATTCGATCAGCAAAGGACGAGGGCCTATGAAGCTCATGGTTCCATTCAGCACATTGAACAGCTGCGGAAGTTCATCGATAGAATATTTACGCAATTTTAAGCCAACTGAAGTTAAACGCTTTTCATCAGACAGCAAGTTCCCCTGTTCATCTTTAGTATCAAGCATTGTTTTGAACTTGAAAACGGAAAAAATCTGCTCATTCAGGCCTACACGTTTCTGAATGAACAATATCTTCTTTTCCTCCAGTACACAGAGCAAGTATATGGCCACCACTATCAGCAAGGGAGATAGCAGCAGCAAGAGTACCAGTGCAAGCAGCACGTCAAACAGCCTTTTGAAATGCCTGTACATATCCGGGCCTACTATTTAATATCTCGTTATAAATATCAAAAACTTCTTTGCCTGTTCGTTTTACATCCATTACCTGGAGCAGCAACTCTCTACCATTCTCCGCCACCCGTTTTGCCTCCTCATAATGATCGTACACGTACAGAATGCGATCAGCAATTTCAGCAGGGGCAGCAACATTAACAAGATAACCAGTTTCGCCCTCAATAACAATATCAGGGAAACCGCCAATGTTTGTTGCAATAGTTGGTACTGCCAACATTAAAGACTCTGCAGCACCGCCGAGATTCTCTGAGTAGGAAGGATGAACGACAAGATCGATATCTGCATACAGCTCAGGAACATCGCTGCGGGAACCCATGAAGTAAATATTACTACCGCAAAGCTCTCTGCCCATGTTCACCAGTTTCTCTTCATAGTCGGTAGCGCCATCCCAGGCGCCGCCGATCACTACTGCTTTTATCTTCTCATTTTTTTTCATAGCCTCAGCAACGCCCATAAAGAAATCTTCGTGACCCTTGATGCCGTTTTTCTGACCTATATAAGCCTTAGGCTTGTACATAAAGGCAACGATAGCTACAATGAAATCATCTTTGTTTAGCCCGAGCTCTTTTCTCAGTTTGCCCTGCTCGTGCTGCTTTACATAGCTGGTATCTGTACCATAAAGGGACTTAAACACCCTGCTTTCCGGTATGCCGCAACTAAGATATTTTTTGCTGGTCCAGTTGCAGGAACCTATCCAGTAATCATTCCTGCCGGAAGAACGCAGGTCAGCATTGCGGAAGAATGAATGCTCCATGTGCAGCGGTCCCGGTACCTGGAAGACCAGTGGAATCTTCAATGAAAAAAAGAAACGATAGAGTCTCGCGAAAAGTGTGGTAATGATAAAATGTGAGTGGATAATAGCAGGCTGAAAGTCTTTGACGATCTTCCTGAAGGCGACCATACCGCTCATGATCTTTACAGGATTGATGCTGAACTGAAACGGGTAGACTTTAAAACCACCAGCAGCATATTTATCTGCCATCTTACCGGGAGGCAGACATATGGCTACCTCGGCACCGTGCGAACGCAATACTGTTATCTGCCTGTGAGCCCAGGCAGCACCATCAGCTGTTTTTATCAGATGTAATACCTTCATTAACTCAACACTGCATTGTAGAAGCCGACACGTTCTTTATCAAGCTTACTGTTTGCATATCTTTTTGCTGTTTCAATATTCTGCTTTGACATTGCTGTCAATTCTTTAGTATTTTTTGCTTTGTCAAGTAGTAATCCTTCCAGCTCCTGCTTTGCTTCTCTTGTGAATAGATAATCAGACGTAAGCAACTCCGGTATACCACCTACATTAGAGCCGATACAGGGCAGGCCTCTCGCCATTGCCTCGATCATAGCACGAGGCAGGCCCTCCGTTCTTGAAGCGAGAACGAATATATCAGCCTTGTCCATCGCTGCCTCTATCTGCTGGCGGTCGGTGATCATGCCCGTAAAATTCACCTGGCCCTGTAAACCCAGGCTTGCAGCCATTTCCTTCATCCTTTCAAGGTAGATCCCCCCACCTATCCAGGTGAGATTGACGGTTAATCGTTTTGCTTTACAGGCTGCGATGACATCCAAAAGAATGTCAGGCCCCTTATACATCTGGTCAAGCGAACCGATCGAGATAATATTTAAATGTCCTTTCTCGTCAAAAACACGCTCAGCCGTTGCAATGGCATTATCCGGCAGATTGATGCTCGAAAAATAGAAGACATTACCGTGGTTGGCCGCCGGGTACTTCACGGGTAGGATGGAACGCTCCACATAAGCAACTGCTTTTGCTTTGCCGATGATATTACGGGTATTGCGAACAAAAGCACGCCCTACCGGTCTATATAAAGGAGAGAGCGAACTGAATACCTCTTCAGGATCACCTACCATCTCTACACCAAATGCCCTGCTTGCAATGCTCCGGTCCGTCATAAAGAATAGAGCCGCAATAATAGAAGGCATGCGGAAGATAAACGGATAATCGTTGGAGGCGGCGATTCGCTTTAGTTCGCGGATTACCTTAGGGGTTTTCTTTAGCAGATCGCCAACGCCGTGATAGAAAGGAACAGGAGAAAAAGAAACGCTCTCACCAGTTACTTTCTTCCATTTCGCATTTACATCTGCGGAACGAACCGGCTTAGCGCGGGCTATAATATTCACATTGCTGAATACCATAAGATAGCGCTGCCAGAACTGGTAGTCGAAAGACGCATCAGTATACACCTGCCCGGCTTCGTCTATGTAAAACCGGAACTCTAAAACGATATTTACACCTTGTTTATGCAAGCACTAATTCTTTTGCAGGTTCTACACCGTATACACCAAGTAATTGCCTGTCGGTATTTTTATAATAGAAAGGACTATTGATGAATGAGGCCTGAACTTCGTCTATCATTTCCTTCTTACCCATGCTTTCCAGGGCGTTGATGAGGACATTCAGCTCGGCCTTCCATTCATTCACGTCCCAACCGTTCACAATGCGGACACCCATAATGTGCTCAGCCACTTCCCTGTTAGGAAGGATAGCGCTGGCAAGCACTGGAACGCCTGAAGAAACAGCTTCAATGATGATTCCCGGCAGTCCTTCCCAAAGAGAAGGTGTGATCATGATGTCAAGGTTCTTCATCATGTCGTAAACATTTGCATTGTCACCCTGGATGATGATCTTACCGGAGTCGATATATTTCTTTAGTTTCTGGACTATAGCAGGATAAATGACATTGTCAAGGCGGCCGGTCATAGAGCAAACGATATTGTCGTTGCTATCGCAAATGGCCTTAAAGATATCTGCCAGGAACACATGGTTCTTAGCCTCGTGGAAGCGACCTATGTGGCCGATCTTAATAATGCGGTTGTAAGACATTGCATTGTTTGGATTCAATACGAAGCCGTTGTATATCACCTGCAGCTTACGGACGTTGCGCCAGTTCTTACCCCAGATTGCGATTGACACACTCTCTGATACTGCAATAATATTGGTGGCAAAGATGCGCATCACACGGCGCAGGAAAAAATCACGTACCGAGCGGGCCATTGACTTATCGCTGCTTCCAGTACTTCGAAGGTGAGAAATGCGCTTAGGTATACCCATAAACCAGGCTATCATCATAAAGACGGCCGATACCATAAGCACATGCGAATGGATAATATCGTACTTACGGCTGCGGAGCAGCTTGATAAACTTGAAGAAGAACGAAGCATCGAGCTTGATATAATGTATCTGGCCACCAATCACCTCATTGAACTCATTGTCGAGGACGCCTTTGGCGCCGGAAAGAACCAACATGTCGTAAGTGACATTAGTTTGTTTATTCCGAATAATGAACTCGAGCGTGCGGTTTTCCGCCCCACCCCGGTTCAGGATGCCGAAGATATGCAGCACCTTTTTCTTGTGGTTATATTTTCCGTTTGAAGAATGCATAGACTATGGTTAACGTGACGGCAAGCAATAGGCTTTGCCCCGGTATATGTGTAAACGCGTTTCTGACAAAAGTTAAGAGTATAAAGGTGGTTCCGCCCAGGTAGGAGTCGCTGAGTATGGATATGGGTCGTGTATCAAAATAGTTAAGAAAGAGCGACAGCAACATCATAACAATAACCACACCAATAGCGCCCATATTAATGAAACCTTCTGCTATAGGTGAAAAACCATAAGGGCCATTGCGGTCAGCCATAGCGACATTCATAAGGCGGAAGTCCTTTTCAGAGGCATCTACGTTTGCAAAAGTTGCCTTATCAATGAGTCGCGCTACCGGGGCATAGATTGTTTCGCCGTAGTGGAACTTATCTATTCCCTGTGCCACCCACTCCTGGGTGATCACAACCGTTTGCAGGGAACCACCCATTTCCAGCAGACCATAAACGGGATTGAAGCTATCGGAGCTAACATGGCCATCCAGCCGGTATTCACGCACAAATGAAATGAGT
>DASPNB010000218.1:0-16682 GCA_035626755.1 Flavipsychrobacter sp. | reverse complement strand
AAGGGTGAACATAGTTACTCCTCCGCTATTTGAAAAATATCCAAATGCGAAGGCGCTTTCGAAGGCTAGTTTTGACGATATCAATGAGTTTATTAAGAGCGTCAGTTTTGCCAATAATAAAACGCGCCACCTGATGGGGATGGCGCAGATGCTTATAGACAAGCATAATGGCAAGGTTCCGGACAATATGGAGGAATTGGTGGAATTGCCCGGTGTAGGCAGGAAGACGGCAAACGTGATCATGTCGGTGATATATGACCAGCCGAATATGGCGGTGGACACACATGTGTTCCGTGTGTCGGCGAGGATAGGCTTAACGACAAATGCGAAAACGCCGCTACAAACGGAAATGCAGCTGCTGAAATACATTCCTACCGAGCTGGTGAGCACTGCGCACCACTGGCTGATATTGCATGGCCGCTATGTATGCGTGGCGCGAAGACCTAAGTGCGAGATATGCGGACTGAGGCCGGCTTGCAAGTATTACCAGACGGATATGAAATATATAGTGCCCCCGGCCCCTAAAGGGGAGTGAAATGATTACCATGCGCAATTTTACAGCCGGTGAGGTAGGCTGCCATCATGTAAAGAACATCCCCCGGCCGCCACGCGCTCGGGCCGCCCACTGGCCACCCCCTTCGCCAACGCACAGATCGACGCGGCTAAGGGGGAATTAAAACTGTCATTAACTATCGTTGCGGGCACGTAAATGTATTCTCGTGGGGACGCCCGCTACCGGACTGACAAGTATAAAAAAGCCCCGCATGGTGCGAGGCTTGAATATTTTAGTGGAGACCCGGAACAGGCTGGGCTCCCGGTGAGGGATGAGCGCCGTGGGGGTTGGCCGGAACGCCTTCTTCAGGAGTTAACTCGAAAACGGGCTTGTATTCTTTTTGATAATCTTCCCATTTCTGGCTGGCGTGTTTGTTCTCGCCAAGGTAAGTGAGGATGGTTTCCATTTTTGGCACTTCAAGATAACCGGGAACGGCAGCAGGATTCTGGAAATTCTCCATGAGAAAAACCGTAGTAGGATATGAAAGTCTGCCACCCATGAGTTCTGCAGCAAATGCATTAGCACGGTTTTCAGCTTTGAATTCGTAGGTCTTGCCGAGGAACATTACGCTTTCTTTCTGCTCCGCATCGAACTTAACGGCGTAGAATTTTTCGTTGATGTATTTTACGATGTCGGGGTTGGTGTAAGTCTTCCTGTCCATTACCTTGCACCAGCCGCACCAGCCGGTATAGAAATCGATAAGGACTTTGCGCGGCTCTTTCTTCATTGCAGCCTGCACCTCATCAACCGTCATCCAGTTGATCTCCTTATTTGCGTCTTTGGCGGAGGTCTTTTTGTTCTTGTCCTTATCACCTGCAGTGGCAGTAAAAGTAAATGCCAAAAAAGCCAGCAGCAGCATCGCTCCAAGTCTCATTATAACTGTTTTAGATACACGAATTTACGACTATTTCCATGTAGCTTTGTTATATAGCATCAATATTTTCCTTAATAATTAGCTAAAATGAAGATAGCAGTAGCTATTACAGGTGCGAGCGGTTCGGTATATGCAAAGGTGTTACTGGATAAGCTACAGGAACTGGGCGACCAGCTGACGGAAGTAGGTACGGTATGGAGCGATAATGCGTTCACCGTTTGGGAGCATGAGCTCGGCAATACGGATTTTAATAACTACAAGTTTAAAAAGTGGGATAAGATGGATTTTAATGCGCCTTTCGCTTCGGGAAGCGCGGGGTATGATGCCTTGGTCATTTGCCCGTGCAGCATGGGCACAGCGGGAAGGATTGCCGGTGGCATAAGCAACGACCTGGTAACCCGCGCGGCCGATGTGATGCTGAAAGAAAGACGCAAGCTGATATGCGTGGTGCGCGAGACGCCTTATAACCTGGTGCAACTAAGAAATATGACTGCAATAACAGAGGCTGGTGGCATTATTTGCCCGGCGACCCCGAGCTTCTACAGCAGGCCGCAGACTATAGAGGAAGCGGCATATACGGTAGTGCATAGGGTGCTGGACCTGGCGGGACTAAGAAGTGAGGGATATAGGTGGAATACGTAATGGCTGAATTGCTCAATGGCTCAATGGGGTTTTAGGGCGAGGAGGCCGCAATGATGGGCTTAATTAAAGATGTTTCGCTATCGCTCAACACGACAGTTTTGGGGTGGCATTGGTTAGGGCGAGCGATCCCCCTACCCCCCTCAAAGGGGAATGTGGTTGGGGGGAGTGAGAGCGGATGCTGTGTAGACCACCCCGGCCCGGCTACGCACAAAGCCAAGCGGGCCACCCCTCCTAAAAACAGGAGGGGAGCGATAAGGTTAAGGCGAGAGCCGCAATGACAAAACAATAGAAATGGAATACGCTAAATCGATAGAAAGGCTGAGGAAGATAATGGATGAGCTGAGGGAAGAATGTCCCTGGGATAAGAAACAGACGATACACAGCCTGAAGCCACAAACCATAGAAGAAGTATACGAACTGACAGATACCATCACCAACGAGAACTGGCAGGGGCTGAAAGAAGAACTAGGTGACCTGCTACTGCATATAGTATTCTACAGCAAGATAGGTGCAGAGAAAAAAGAATTCAGTTTTGATGATGTGATAGAAACGGTTTGCAATAAACTAGTCTCCCGTCATCCGCATATATATTCCGGCGCAGTAGTGAGTGATGAGGAAGAGGTGAAGCAGAACTGGGAGAAAATAAAACTGAAGGAAGGAAAGAAATCGATACTGAGCGGTATACCCGCAACCATGCCCGCGCTGATAAAGGCGCTACGCCTGCAGGAGAAAACCAAGCAGGTGGGCTTTGAATGGGACAACACTGAACAGGTAAGGGCAAAAGTGGAAGAGGAAGTGAGTGAGCTATATGAGGCAGTAGCTTCAGGAGACAGGAACCATATGGAAGATGAGTTTGGCGATGTGATGTTTGCGCTGGTGAACTACGCGCGCTTTATAAAAGTGGACCCTGAAGAAGCGCTGGAAAGAACGAATAAGAAATTTATACGCCGCTTTCAAGCTATGGAAGTAATGGCCGAAAAAGAGGGCAGGCTGCTGCATGATATGAACCTGGAAGAGATGGACGCCCTTTGGAACAAGGTAAAAGAAAACGAATAGCTGATTGCTGAAACGCATTCCATACCGCATACTACTACTAACCAGCCTGCTGCTGTGGGGATTGGCAATTTGGCGCTTTTACTCAGGAAACAAAGGGCTGAAGGCGCCGGAGATGGCCGAGGCCATCAGCAAAGACCTGCACAAAAGGGAAGCGAGCTTTGAAAAGCTGCTGAAGAATAAAGAACTGCTGCGAAAAGTGCTGCAGCCCGGTGAGCTGAGCGACAAAGATGTGAAGCAATTACAAACCCTGCCCTTCTACCTGTATGCCTATAACGGACTGGACCTTCTTTTCTGGAACAACAACGCAGTAATAATAGACAGCGCGCTGAAGCCGGGGAACAGCAAGCTGCTGAGCCTGGACAGAGGCGTATTTGTAAGACGATTTGTGAACGTTCAATCGGGCGACACAACGAACACCGTAGCCGCCCTCTTCCCCCTGGCATATTACTACCCGATAGAGAACAACTACGTATCCTCTTCTATAGCCGCGGGAGACCACATACCCGAGACCACAGAATTCCTGGACGTGAACAGGGCAGGCAGCTATACTGTGAAGACCCTGAGGGGCGAACATGCATTCCAGGTTTACTTTCCTTATTCCCCGACAGACTGGATACCGGACAGCAGGATGCTGTGGCTATTACTGATCGCTACTTTGCTGAGCGTGGTGTGGATACAAATGGCCGTAAGGCACTGGAGCCTGAGCAAAGGGAATGGACCGCTGCTTTATGCAATGCTGGCGATAATAATAGGGGGCCGGGCCCTGCTGTATATTTTCGGGCTACCCTTCGGACTAAAGAATACACCTTTCTTTTCGGTGCAGCTCTATGCATCGAGCTGGTTCCTCAGCTCACTGGGCGATGTGGTACTAAATACGCTGCTGCTGCTTTGGATCTTTTTTATCTTTTTACGTAATACCCCTTACAGGCACCTCTTTGATAAGCTGAAAGACGGCAGCCTGAGAACGGGGCTGGCCGTAATATTTACCGGGGTGCTTGCAGGAAGCGTGTATTTGTTTTCGCGCCTGGTGATCAGCCTGGTGATGGACTCAAGTATTTCCTTCGAGCTGAGCCGATTCGGGAGTACCAATATCTATACCATCATAGGCCTGCTGACAATAACGGGAATTACGGGCCTGGCCTGCCTGGTAGTGTACGTTATGAACCTGTACCTGAACAAGATAACAGGTAACAGGTGGCTGAAGTACCTGCTGGTAGTAATAGCCGCCGTACTACTGACGATACTGCAACACGAGGACCTGGTAAAGTACTACACCGGTGTAGCTATATGGCTGATACTCTTCGTGGTGCTGCTGGATGAGCGGAGGCTGAGAGTAAAAGCCGATCTGCTGGGACCGAACATGGTTTTCTGGGCGCTGTTCATTTGCGGATTCAGCACGGCTACCATACAATACTTCAACAACATGAAGGAGCGGCAGACACGCAGGAGCTTTGCCCAGCGCATCATGCTGCAAAGAGATGATGTAACAGAATACACCTTCAGCAACGTAGCCAGGAACATAGAGAACGATGCTGTAGTGCTGGATTTTTTCAAAGATCCGTTGCCGGAAAAGAGAGGAAGGCTGACTGAACATTTTGATGCCCTGTACCTGAGCGGGCAATTGAAAAGATATACGGCGCGCGTGTATCTCTATAATGAGCGAGGCCAGGGACTGCCCGACAACGGCGATTCGCTGCAATTTGTGCAATTCAATAAACAGATAGAAAATTCCGACCCGGTGATACCCGGTATACTCTACTATAACGAGTATGCACAGGACGGGCACTATTACCTTGCCTCGATAGCCATAACGGACAACAGTACGGGAGACAAACTTGGGTATGTATATATAGACCTGCAGCAAAAACGCACGGCAACTGAAACAGTATACCCGGAGCTACTACAGCCAGCCAATTTGCATTCAAACGCGGTGGAGCGGGCCTATTCCTATGCTGTCTATATCAACAAGAACCTGATTGCACAAACTTCAGACTTCCCGTTCCCGCTGTTTTTGAGGCCTTATCCGCGCACAGCAGAATTTGTTTTTTCCGAGGAAGGTACTGAATCATCACTGTGGTATAAGCCAACAGAGAACAGAACGGTGCGCGTGGTGTATAAGCAATCGATATGGATAGAAACTATTACCGTATTCTCTTACCTGTTTGGCATGGTGATGATCATCACTTTCCTGACGGTGCTGTACCAGCTTTATCTTTCTAATATCTTTAAGGGCAGGTTATTGAACCGCATAAGGAACATAACGCTCAGCCGCCGGATACATTTCTCCATGCTGGCACTTGTATTTATTTCTTTCCTGGTGATAGGTATTGTAACGGTGACCTTCTTTAACCAGCAATACAACGACTCTAATAAAACCAGGCTGCGCAGCACCATGCAAGTAGTAGCACAGGCCACGCATGAATACCTGAGGCAGAACGGATCGCTGAACGAAGACAGCCTGCTGAATATAGAGGCCAGGGACAACAAGTTTAAATACTTTATTGCGAACCTGGCAAATACACAGAAGGTGGACATCAACCTGTTTAACAACATGGGCATACTGGAAGTGACATCGCAGGATGACATTTACAATAAAGCCCTGCTGGCACGTATCATACGTCCTGATGCCTATCGAAACCTATTCCTTGAGCATAAGTCGGTGATAATACAGGACGAGTCGATAGGAAAGCTGAAATATCTCTCGTGCTATGTACCGATACGGGATGAATACGGCGCAGCAGTTGGCTACCTGAACGTGCCCTTCTTTGCATCGGAAAAATACCTGAAGACACAGATATCGAACATACTTGTAACGCTGATCAACCTATATGCTTTCATCTTTCTGATATCGAGCATCTTTACCGGCTTCCTGACGAGGTGGCTGACAAGGACATTTGATATTATTATTAAACAGTTCAGCCGCATTAACCTGCAAAGGAATGAGCGTATAGAATGGCCATATGATGATGAAATAGGGATGCTGGTACGTGAGTATAACAAGATGGTAAAGACCGTGGAAGAAAACGCCGCGATACTGGCACAGAATGAGCGTGAAAGCGCCTGGCGTGAAATGGCCAGGCAGGTAGCCCATGAAATAAAAAATCCGCTGACGCCGATGAAGCTAAACATACAGTACCTGCAGCAGGCCCTTCGCAATGACCATCCTAACGCAAAGCAAATGGCCGACAAGGTATCGACATCCCTCATAGAACAGATAGACAACCTCTCCTATATAGCCTCTGAGTTTTCCAACTTTGCCAAGATGCCTGAGGCAAGGCCGGAAGAAATAGCGCTAAACGAGCTGCTGGATGTAGCAGTAGAGCTCTACCTGAACGAACAGACGGTGAAAGTGAGGATTGACAAAACAGAGGAGAAGCTGGTGATATTTTCAGATAAGAGCCAGCTGTTGCGAGTATTTACCAACCTCCTTGAAAACGCTGTTCAGGCCATACCCGAGGACAGGGAAGGACGTGTACATGTGATACTCAGCAAGGATGGCAACAATGCGCTAATATCAGTAAGAGATAACGGACAGGGAATAGAAGAAGAAGTAGCCGAACGCATCTTCCAGCCTTATTTTACAACTAAATCGTCGGGTACGGGGCTTGGACTTGCTATGACGAAGAAGATCATCGAATTCTGGCAGGGGCAGATATGGTTTGAAACAGTGGAAGATGAAGGAACTACTTTCTTTATAAGATTGCCGCTTGTTGAAAAAACCTCACCCCGGCCCTCTCCATAAACGGAGAGGGAGTGAACACCCTGGTTCGTTCTTAAATGCAGTCCATCTGTTGTCACCAAACCTGGACTTCTCTTTCGAGTTCAATTCCGAAAGTTTCCTTTATAGAAGCGAGGATTTTACCTGAGAGTTCCCAAATTTCTCCACCATTAGCATTACCGTAATTGACTAGGACAAGGGCCTGCTTTGCGTGAACACCCGCATCCCCGAAACGCTTGCCTTTCCAGCCATTTTTTTCAATCAGCCAGCCGGCGGGTACTTTCACTAGTGTATCGCTAACGGGGTATGAAGGAATGTCGGGGTATTTTCCCAGCAATTTTGTGTAATGCTCTTTGCTGATGGTTGGGTTTTTAAAGAAGCTACCTGCATTGCCAATTTGTTTAGGATCGGGAAGCCTGGAAGAACGGATGGCGATTACCGCATCGGCGATAGCACGAATGCTGAGCTCAGAAACATTCATCTTTTCCAGCTCCTGGGTGATAGCGCCGTAGGAGGTATTGAAAACAGGCTTTTTGTTTAAGCGGAAAGTAACTGAAGTGATGAAGACCTTGTCTTTAAGCTCATGCTTGAAAATACTATCGCGGTAGCCAAAGCGACATTCTTTATTACTGTATGTGATGAAGGCTTTTTCCTGCCAGTGCCAGAAGGTGACGCTTTCAATTGTTTCTTTTGCTTCTACGCCATAGGCGCCGATGTTCTGCATTGGAGAGGCGCCTACTGTGCCCGGAATCAAGGCCAGGTTTTCAACTCCCGCCCAGCCGTGGGAAATAGCGTGCATAACGAAGCTATGCCAGATCTCGCCCGAGCTTACTTTGAGCCAGACATGGTCGTTGTCCTCTTTGAATAGTTCGATGCCTTTAAGGCGATTGTGCAAGAGGAGGCCAGCGACTGGTTTTGTCAGAAGTATATTAGAACCGCCGCCGAGTATGCTTTTCTTAGCAGGAAGGGCGGTATCGTCTGTTATAGAAGGCAACATCTGCACATCTGAAAGCCCGGCAAAGTATTCAGCGGGCAGAACGATGCCGAAGGTATTGTATCGCTTGAGAGAAATGTTTTGCAGGATTTGCATCAGGGCAAAAATAGAGTCGTGGCCTCACTTATTTACTTTTTGTCCTAAAAATCTTACCCCGAGGCCGGGAGCGGACGAGATATAAATATTTCCATTGTCGTAGCGAAGACCCTGGCCTATGTCTTCTTTTAATAAGAGAGGCCCGTCAGCATCTATCTCATCTAATAGTGGAGAGAGATGGGCAATGGCCGCCGACCCTATTGAGCTTTCATTCATAGAGCCCATCATTACCTTGAGCCCTAATTGGCGAGCCTCGTCAATCATGCGCAGGGCGGGCGTGATGCCGCCGCATTTAGTAAGTTTGATATTGATGCCGTGGAAGGAGTCGGTGCATTTTTTTACGTCAGCTTCCTCCACGCAGGCCTCATCGGCAAAGAGGGGAATAGGCGAAATAGCTTTCAATTCTTTCATTTCCTCCCAGGCGTCCTTTTTTAGTGGCTGCTCTATCATGGTGACACCGAGGGCGGACAGATCGGGCAAGAGCTGTTTTGTTTCTTCGAAAGTCCAACCCTCATTAATATCCACCCGGAAGGCAGACGTAGTATGCAGGCGCAGGGCTCTTAAGAGATCTACATGTTCCGGGCGCGCGAGCTTTATTTTATAGAGCGGCCAGGGATGGGCATGCAGCTTTGCAATCATCTTCTCAGCACTGTCGATGCCCAGGGTATAATCGGTAAAGGCGGGCTTAGTGAAATTAAGGCGCAACAGTTGGTATAAGGGCATACGGCGCATCTGGGCGAAAAGGTCCCAGCCGGCGATGTCGAGAGCGGCAATGAGGAAATTGTGCCCAGGTATAAGATGGTGCAGGAAATGCCAGAAGCGTTGGGGATCAACAAGGGCATAGCGCTGGATATTGCTTTTCTTTGATTCCAGCATTTCTATCATAGAATCGACAGTGACGTTGTAGTAGCTGATAGCAGGCGCTTCGCCAAGGCCAAGCATATTGCGAAGGCCCAGCGAAACGAATAAAGTAGGTTGATGGGTTTTCGTTCCTTTGGCAATAGTGAAAGGATATTCGAAAGCGAGCTCGAACGAATGATATGCCAGCTGTAACATTTGCTAAAATTGCGGCTATTTTTGCTAATTCAAAATAATATATGCCCAAAATACCTTTTTGGATATTTATCGTGATCGCTGTATTGTATTTCACCGGTATACGTGTGGACATGATGGAAGTGGATGCGACCCAGTATGCAGAAATAAGCCGGGAGATGAGTGAAAGCGGAAATTACCTCCAGGTGTACCAGTATGGGGATGACTATTTGGATAAACCGCCGTTCCTGTTCTGGATAAGTGCGGCGAGCATATCATTGTTCGGGGTTAACAATTTCGGATATAAGTTCCCTTCCATACTTTTTGCGATATGGGCGCTGTATGCTACTTACAGGCTGGCCAGATTGCTGTATAACGAGGAAATAGCCAGATGGGCAGCACTGGTGCTTGGAGTATGCCAGGGAATGTTCCTGATGACCAATGATGTGCGCACAGATACTGTGCTGATGAGCTGGGTGATAACGGCGATATGGGCAATAAAGGAATGCGAGATAAAACGGAGATGGCAGTTTGTGCTGCTGGGAACGGTGAGTATAGCCTGCGGCATGATGAGCAAAGGGCCGATAGCCTTGCTGGTGCCCATATTTGCGATGGGCAGCGATTGGGTACTGAAAAGGAAGTGGAAGAATATTTTTGACCGGCATCACATCATTGATGTAATCATCATTGCTGCATTGCTACTACCAATGAGTATCGGCCTGTACCAGCAATTTGACCTGCACCCTGAAAAAGAGGTGAACGGCATCACGGGCGTATCAGGGTTACGTTTTTTTTACTGGTCGCAGAGCTTTGGGAGAATAACAGGTGAAAGCCCCTGGAACAATGGCGCAAAACTGGATTTTCTCATCGGCAACATGTTGTGGTCGTTTTTGCCATGGATGTTATTTTTTGTTCCGCCGATGCTGATTAATGTTTACCAGCTGGCGAAGCAGAAATTCAGACTGAATGAGCAGCAGGAATTTGTGACGACAGGAGGCTTTCTTCTTTCTTACCTGGCCCTGGGTTCCTCAAAGTACCAACTGCCGCATTACATTTTTGTTGCGTTCCCGCTGGCGGCGATAGTGGTGAGTGCCTTCCTGTATGATATTATAGTGCATAAAAAGTATAGAAAGCTCTTTAAAATTCTTTATCCATTGCAGGTCTTTATGCTCACAGGATTTCTTGTGGCTGCATTCCTTTTGCTCACTATTGTTTTCCCGGGAAATGTCTCCGGACTCGTGTTCTGTGCAACGGGCACGCTAATTTGGCTATACCTGGTAGTAAAGAAGGGGCTGCATGCAAAAGTGTTGTGGATAAGCGTCTGCTGCATGCTGGTGATAAATGGAGTGCTCATCGGTCATTTTTACCCGGAGCTGATGAAATACCAAATGAGCCCGACAATGGGCCGGTATATCAAAGAACAAAAACTACCCGTTAACAAGATCGGCGAGTATAAGATGGACCGCCGCCTGCATGCACTGCACTATTACGCTGATGGCTATGTGAAAATGGAAGACACTATTGAACACCTTGCAGATTGTCAATACCTGCTTACTGACGAAAAAGGCAGACATGAACTTGACTCTATGGGCTACCAATACAAAATGATTAAAACCGGGGAAATGTACAATGTATCGATGGTGACGATACCATTTCTCAATCCCAACAAAAGAGAAGGGCTTTTGAAGGAGTACTACTTTATGGAGATAAAGAAGTAGGTTATACCACTACTACTTCGTAGAAATTATCGGTGCAGAAATATTTGTTGGCCAGCTCTAGTAATTCCTTTGGAGTTACGGTTTTGTAGATGTTGATATTGCGGTTGAAATGCTCAATATCGAGGCCGTTCAGGATGAGTGTTCTCCAGCGCTGAAGGATGGAAAAAGGTCCGTCGAGATCGCCGAGGAGATTGCCCAGCAAATAATTTTTCACCAGGAACAACTCTTCGTTTTCAACAGGTTTCTGACAGAGCTCGTGCATTTCGTGATAAATCTCTTTAATAGCCGGCTCGATAACATCACGACCAACTTCGGTGTGTATGGTGAGAGATCCTCCGTTAACGAAGGGCGCCTGTGAACTGTAGATGCCGTAAGTATATCCTTTGTCCTCACGGATATTACTCATGAGGCGGGAACCAAAATAGCCGCCAAACAATGTATTGAGCACTACCATAGGTGCAAAGTCGGGATGATGACGGTTGGGGAATAGCGAAGCTATGCGTATAGCGCCCTGCACACCGTTTTCATCGTTGATGATCATATGCTTTTTTTCGGAAGGTGCAGGTGCCGAGAAAGTTTCTGAATGTAATTCGGCCTTGATCATCGGCGACTTTCCGAAAACATCTTCCAGGTAGCCTACTTCTTTGTCGCCGATGTTGCCTGCCATGAACATTTTTACATTGGCAATATTATAGGCGACATTGTAAAAGTTCAGCAGGTCTTCTCTTGTTATCGCTTCAATTTTTTCTTTCTTCGTGAAGCGGCCGTAAGGGTGAAACTCGCCGAAGACCAGCGCGTCTATGCGCTGATTGGCTACAAATTCACATTGCCTGAGATTTACTAATAGCTTTTGAATCGTGTTCTGCTTATAGATAGCCAGTTCTTCCTCGCGGAAAATGGCATCTGTAAAAATCTCGTGAACAATGGGTAGCAGGTTCGGCAGGTGTTTGGTGAGCGAGTACAAGGTGACTGTGCTGAAATCGTTGCCGGGGCTGATTTTCAGGCTTGCGCCATAGAACTCAAGGGACTCATTGATCTGGTGGGCGGTATATTTTGTTGTGCCGTTCTTTAGCAGGGCGGCTACAGCCTGGGCTACGGCGGGCTTTTGCTCGTACCAGAGACCAGCCGGGAAAACCCAATCCACTTCCACTACATCCTGCACGCCTGCATTGAGCCAGTACAGGGGTATGCCATTAGAAAGGCTGTGCCTGTTGATAGCAGGAAGGACATAATCGAACTCGATGGCGTCGTGTATCTGAGGTGCTGCGGTACGGTCTAGCATATTCAAAGTCAAAATTCAAAAGTCAAAACCAAATGTATAGTAAGTTACGTACTAAAACCTTGCCTAGTCTTTTACAAAGAGCGACCGGAGTTCGCCTGCCTCCTCCGGCTTCATTTTACCCCCTAAAATCAGGCGTAGCTGGCGGCGGCGAAGGGCGCCCTCGTACATTTTTATTTCCTCTTCTGTCTCCGGCACAATTTCAGGCACTTTGCGCGGCCTACCGTTGGGATCGAGGGCCACGAAGGTCATATAGGCATGATTAGAGAGATATTTGTACTGCATAGAGAGGTCTTCGCCCCAAACGCGGAGGTAGACTTCCATAGAAGTATTAAATGAACGGGTGAGCTTTGCCTCGATGGTGAAAACGTTGCCCAGCCTGATGGGGTTATTGAAGGATATATTGTCTACAGAGGCGGTAACGACCGGGCAGTTACACAATTTTTGGGAGGCGATGGCGGCAGCAATATCCATATAATGCATGAGGCGACCGCCCATGAGATTGCCCAGTGTATTGGTGTCGTTGGGCAATACTAATTCAGTCATTTGAAGGTAGGTATCCTTCGGCGTCTTTGAATTCATGGCGCAAAGGTATGTTAATGTGCGAATGTGGAAATGGGGAAATGTGAAAATGACGGGCGCTTCGGGCAGACCGGCGCGTTGAAAGTTCTATTCCAGTATCATTTCTATATGGGGAATGCCGTCTTCCAGGTAGGTATCGGAGTTTTGGATAAAACCAAAGTCTTCATAGAATTTTTTGAGATATAGCTGGGCGCCGATGCGGATAGGGGCTTTGCCGTAGTTTTCGTACAGGGCGCCGATAGAACGTTTCATCAGGTCAACGCCGAAGCCTTCTTTGCGGCGGCCGGTATCTGTGAGGACGCGGCCGATGCTCATTTCTGCATAAGATACTCCTGCGGGCAGGAGCCTTGAGTATGCCACCAGGTCATCCCCGTGATATCCGAGGACATGTATGCCCTTCCTGTCCTTGTCATCCATATCCTGGAAGACGCAGTTCTGCTCTACCACGAAGACCTTAGTCCGCAGCTGGAGCATGGTGTACAATTCCTCGATGCTGAGTTCATGAAAAGGCTTGACGACGAAACGGAGCATGGGCAATGATACGAAGGTTGCGGGCCAAAACAAAGCGGTCCCGGCTGAGCCGGGACCGCCTGCAAAAAAATCAATTTTATTATTCAGCAATAGTGAGTGTCTTCACAAGGCTTTCGTTTTCGTTTTCAAGAGACATAAAGTAATTGCCCGCCGCGATGTTTGCTGGAAGCTGTACTTTGTTGCTGCCTTTGTCTACCGCGCCAGACTGAATCAGCTGGCCGTTAACATTATGAATAGCGTAGTTCCATTTTGTATTAATTCCATCCACTGTAATAGCACCGCCTTTAACAGGATTAGGATAAATACTAATAGTGCTAAGATTTGCTATAGCTGCTACTTCCAGAGGATTTAAGTGGCTGAGATTTGCGTCTGACTGATTAGAAGTTGCATTGGCAAATGTTACGTCGGTAAAACGCATAGTAAGAACTGGCTCTACCTTACTCCTACGGTAATATTCGTCAAAATAATACAGACGAGTTGTGCCCTGACCCTGCACACCAAGATAAGACAAAGCAGTGGAGTCGGCAAGATTATCGCCGATGTAGTAAAAGTCCTTTAACTGAAGCGAGCACCTAACCTGAAGAACATTCAAGGTATCTGTAAAGGGTGACGGCGTAGTCATGTAAGCCGTTTTCCTAAATCTTAACTTACCATATCCCACATATCTTTTTGTTTCAACAACTTCTGTCTTTATATGGAAGGGAGTATCAACATAACCTGCAGCTGCATATCTCAATATCCCGTGGATGGTATCCTGGTAACTTTCTGTCAGCGTTGCAGTAGGATAAGTGGAACGGAACCTGAACTTAACCCTGCTATCGGGTTGGTTGCCAATAGTTGTACTATAGTACATAGCAGTTTGTGCAGGTATTATAATACTATCCATGGCAGTGCCGCTAGGAAGTGAAGTCAAGGAAACTCCGAATTCTGCCGGTATCTTAATACCATATTCGTTGATCCCGCTATCAGCACCGGTAGTGACAAAGCTTGTCAAATACTCGGGCATGTAAGTCAGCTGCACGAAGTTAGTAACTGTCCCGTGTGTTTTGTGATTTAATGTATCCAGAGTCTTATTAGCGTAGTCATAACCTGTTGCGGCGATGTGCTGAATAACCCGGGGAGCTTTCGTGTAATTATACGATAACCCCTGAAGCCACCAAACAAAACCTGTTGGTCTTTCGAGTCGCATATTATCCGGATCTGTGGTTGTCATGGTCGAATTATAACCACTGGTAATATACCTGAATGTATCGGTGGTACCTACAGGGTTGGCAAAACTTGTGTCATCAAGTATTACTTGAGCAAAGCCCTGAGCTGATAGGGCTATAGCGGCAATAGAGAGTAACGCTCTTTTCATAGCATTAATTATTTTTTTGGTGAGGAATGAACTATAAAAATAGTCAATAAAAATGCAGTAACAAAGGGATTTTTTAAGAAAAAGCCCTCCCGGCTAAGCCGGGAGGGCAATATTTTGTGCTTATTAAGCAGAAGTTACATTATTCCTGTACTGTCACCGGCTTTACCGCCATCAGCTCGCCGTTGCGGGTGAAGCGGAGGTAATAAGTATTTGGAGCCATCGAAGCAGGGAGGTTCACCTGGGCGTTGGTGTTGCCCATATCCAGGTTCAGCGCCTGCGTGGCTACTACCTGGCCCATTACATTCAGCACATCGCAGCCCCAGTTACCCTCTTGCGGAGTGGACAGAGAAACATTAACGATGCGACCTGTAACAGGGTTTGGATACACCTTCAGCGCTTCTTCTGTAACAGAAGGATTCATTACGTCCAGAGGCCACGGATGATCTTTGTGCACCTCAATCTTAGTAATGAACGTGTCGTTGTAGCCTGTGTAAACTGTTACCAGCGGATGCAGCTCGCCAACGCGCATAAAGCTGTATTTGGTATACCGATGGGTATTGGCTGGGGCACCAAGCCCCGCGTCATTCGCCAGGAACAGGTTAAACAATGATTTTTGCGTAGAATCTGCAGGTACACCATTCCGTACGGTCAGGAAGAATGAATCTTTGAGCGTGATGTCCGATTTTATCTGCAACACATCGATGTATGACTCAACGTTACCACCCACGCTCTTTACGCGCATCTTGCCCCAGCCGACAACAGTATCTCTCTGAGAATGCTGGCGAACACGGCTCAGAGGCCAGAAGGTACTGAAATTGAAGCTGGGACCTTTAACGCTGTCTTTCTCGGTGAACCAGAAGTCTGACTTCCAACGAGTATTGAACGTAAGCGGGTAGGCTACTTTAGTATGCGCATTTGAGTAATCTATTTCAGGCTGCTCAGGAACTTTTAAAGAATCGAGGGCATTCCCTGTATACGCTCCCAGTGGTAGCGTATGCAAGTAAGTAAGGTGCCCCCATGCAAATATACCCTGGATAGTAAAGTAGTTCAGGTCGTAAGTAGTGTGGGTCATGCCTTTCAACTCGTGGTTGTACAGGCTGTCAGCAAAACGATATGGAGCAGGGCAAGACCGGCGCAGGTAGTAATTGGTGTTACCGTCGTAAGTAATACCGGAAAGATCCCAGGTCATATTGGCCCCGCGCCTTACAGTGTGGTAAGAAGGCGTGAACTTTTCGCCTCTTACAAGCACATCGTTTACAGCCCAGTACATACCCGCGCTGGTAGCATATACAAAACGAAGGTAAACCGCCGGCTTGTTAAGGTACTGCGCATTGAGCAAGAATGTATCGTTTGCGAAAGCAGTGCTCGCGCCCCTGTCCGCTGAATCGGCAGCGTAGTTCCTCAGCAGGTTCCACGTTGTGCCGTTGGTCGAGATCATTAAGGCTGCAACCGAATCGTTAGCGGAGTTAGCGTAGAAGTGATTCAGATATAGTGTTACCCTGTTGTAATTCACTGTGCTGAATGAAGGGCTATTGAGGTACACCCTCTGTGTATCATTTGCACCCAGCATATCGCTGTTCATTATTACGAAACCTGAAGAATCGAAGGTTGTGAACAGTGTACTGTTATGAATGGCCCCGCTGGAGTCCCAGGTAAAGGCTCCGTTGTAACCATCGAAGGTGGTATCATTGAAGGAGTGAGCAGAAGTATCAAAATCTTCGTGAAATATCGTGATAGTTGTATCAAAAGCAAGTGTACCTACTGCATCTCTCCCAAACACGGTACCGCTGGTTGGCACTGCGTTGAATTTATTAATGGTTATTTGCGCCGACAGGGAGGCCGCAAATAATAAGACACCGCTTAGTGTCAATAAAATTCTCTTCATACTGTTAATAGTTAACGAAAGGTAAAAATAGACAAAAAGTACAAAAAACCCGCTCGTCCCACCCTTTAAAGGAGGAACTATATTAATTAAGACGTAAAAAGAGTGTCAAATCTTTGCAGGCGGAGCCCCCAAAATAAAAAGATATTACTTGCTCAGGTGCATGCTGCGCTCTTTGTAAAGCTGCCGGAACCAGGGATCACGCAAATTTTTAATAAAACGGATCGCTTCCCCGGTGCTCTTCATTTCCGGCCCCAGCTCCTTGTTCACATTAGGGAATTTATTAAAGCTAAATACCGGCTCCTTTACTGCGAAGCCTTCCAGGTGCTTTTTGATGTCGTAATCCTTCAGTTTTTTCTCCCCCATCA
>DASPNB010000217.1:0-2890 GCA_035626755.1 Flavipsychrobacter sp. | reverse complement strand
AAAAAAATTATCAAATGCTCCGCAGAAATGAACATATAACAATGAAATGGTTTAACCAACCAGTTGGTGACGCCATAGGTGGGGCACGCTTTTCGTTTTGTTAACAACAACATTTCGATTTATACAGCCCCGCAGAAACGCGGGGTTTTTTATTTTATTGATATGACAATGACCATACGGCCACTACATACCAGTACAAATTACAGTTGCATTGAAAACCGGTCTGCAAATGATCGATTTAAAAGCGGCATGGAAGAGGTGTGCAAGTTTCACAGGCCGGGCTATTGGAAAGTCCCTGGATCATAATAACGTTTCCAGAGAGTTACCTGAAGCCCGGTGCTGTACAGCAACCGGGCTTTTTGTTTGGATATGGATGCCCCCGGCAGCAGGATCTGCCGGGGCGGCGGCCAAAAAGGAGGTAACTATGGGAGTTTTTCTTACAGTGATCATTACCGGGTTGATTATCGCACTTAAAGTTCATAAAGATGAACGTGTGAAGGTGACCATAACCGATAGTGATATTATTCACCCGGCTGAATTTGAATTGAGGGACCACTATTTTACCAGGTGCTCCAACTGATATTATTTAAAGAATGATCAAAAAAGATGGTATGAACACAAATACAACAATCAATACAATGGACTTGTCTGATTGTAATTTTTTCAGCGCGAGGGCGGTGTACCTCCAAATGTTTGGAAGTATACCCTGCGTGTCCGAGATCACGTCCATAGATGGTGAAAAGGCTTTTGAAAGACTGAAGCAAACCTATGCTGGCTTGATCGCTAACGTTATCTCTTACCGTACTTACAGGCAGTTGAAACCTGTGCCTGATTTTTATACAACGCTCGTGATACTTAACAACAAGTGCCTGGTGGAGTTTGAGTGCGGTTACTGTGTAGTGCTTCACAGCAATGATCAGTTGCCCTTTGTACACGAACTGGTAACCATGATCAAACCATTTAAGCAAAGAACGCGCAGGAAGCCGCTGGAGATAAACCTGGTGGTGAATGGTAACCGCGGCCTTGAACTTAAGCAGATGGAAGTTAAGAGAACGAAGCTGGACCTTGACCTGTTCTATGAAGACGATTTCCAAAAAACAGATGAGATCATCCGCAAGCGGTTGAATCAAGGCAAGGACAAAGGCATAGTGTTGCTGCATGGCCTGCCCGGCACCGGTAAAACCACTTACCTGCGTTACCTGGTAGGCAAGATCAAAAAGCGCATCCTGTTCCTTTCGCCAAACATTGCGAGCAATTTGATAGAGCCGGAATTTATCGAGTTGCTGATAAATAACCAGGAGAGCGTGCTGGTAATTGAAGACGCGGAAAATGTGATCATGGACAGGAAAGCGAACATGAATTCTTCTGTTTCAGGTTTGCTGAACATTTCAGATGGATTGCTGGCAGATTTTCTTAACGTACAGTTGATATGCACCTTCAACAATTCGCTTACGCTCATAGACAGTGCGCTGATGCGGAAAGGAAGATTGATAGCAAAGTATGAATTCGGAAAGTTAAGCGTAGCAAAATCGCAAAGGTTATCCAATCACTTAGGGTTTGATAGTGTGATAACGAAGCCGATGACAGTGGCGGAAATAGCAAACCAAAACGAAATAGATCAGAAGACCGTGCAGATAGAAACGATAGGGTTTAGGAATAATTAGAAAATTTTTCTTCGGTCCTTTTGGTACTCTCCTGGTTTTGTAACCCGGGCAGGAGCTTCAAAGCGCTCCGCAGTGCAGCGGATGTATCTGGCTGTATACTGTTCCAATAACAGGACTACCAACACGGATCTGTGGACAGGAGTTCGAATCTCCTTCTCTCCAGGCGGGGAGATAGCTCAGTGGTAGAGCACAGCAATGTTAATGCTGATGGAAGTGGGGCCTCTTCCTTAAAAAAGGCCTGCCTAATCAAAAGGCCGCAAGCCGCCTGCCCGCAATGAGAAGCTGGATCAGTGAGCAAAAGCAAAATTGTTACAGTAACTCAAGGCAGGTCAGGTTTACACTTTGCAGGCTGGATAAATATTGCCTGAAGCTTATTGCCCATAGTAACTAAACGTTACCCGGCCAGTAAGAACAAGGTCATTGAAGCCAGCTTCCGTGAAAACAGGATGGCAGGCCGCGACCGGCCTTTATTTTAAAACAATTTAAAACGTGAAATATGAAAAGGGTAATTATCAGCCCTTACTCAGTAGGGTTACTGTTGAAAAATGGAGCATACAAGCGTATGCTTAAGGAGGGCGCTTACTGGCTGTGGCCTTCTGAAGAAGTGCAGGTATACGATACTACCAGGCAGTTCCATCCACTCATAGACCTGAACATTTTGTTACAGGACCGTGAGCTTGCGGCGGCATTGCAGGTAGTGGAAGTAAAGGACAGCCAGATCGCACTCCAGTACAAAAACGGTTTGCTGGTACAGGTGCTTACACCAAGCGAATACGCTTTCTGGAAAGGCATCGTGAAGAACGAATTTGTTTTTGCTGATACCAGCAAGCTGGAGATCACTGAGAACATCGATCGTGCAGCGCTGCAGGGTAAATTGCTTGCTCCTTACGTTAGAAGCTATACCGTGGAACAGTATGAAAAAGCCGTGCTGTTTGTTGACGGAAAGTATGCGGGCGTACTGGAACCAGGAGTTTACCTGTGGTGGAGGAACAGCATCATGGTGTATGTTGGCAAGGTAGATACAAGGAAACAGCAGGCAGAGATCAACGGGCAGGAGATGCTGACCAGGGATAAAGCTGCTATAAGGCTGAACGCTTACGGGCAGTACAAAGTAGTGGATGTTGAAAAAGCATTGCTGAAGAACAAGGACTACGACAAGCAGTTGTATGTGGCCTTTCAGCTTGCGCTGCGGGAGTACGTGGGTACCTTGACCCTGGATGAATTGC
>DASPNB010000216.1:0-2799 GCA_035626755.1 Flavipsychrobacter sp. | reverse complement strand
GAGTAATTCCGATAGCTTGAGCGCGCAGATAATGCCCAGGACAAAAGCTACCACAGAAAAAAGGGCTACAATGATTCCCTTCATGTAACCCTGGATAAAAAAGGCAATGACAAGCGTTATGGTGAGGATATCAATTATCATCCGCCATGAATTTACGCTAATAGCCGTTTTACTGTCTCAGATATGGTTTTCCCATCGGCTTTACCTGCCAATTGTTTCGAAGCAATACCCATTACCTTGCCCATATCTGCCGGTGAGGATGCACCTGTCTGTGTTATGATGTTCTTCAGTTCCGCTTCCAGCTCTTCCTGTGTAAACGGCTTGGGAAGGAAACGCTCTATTATGGTAAGTTCTTCCTGCTCTTTAGCCGCCAGGTCTTCCCTGTTTTGCTGTCTGAATATATCCAGCGAGTCGCGGCGCTGCTTGGCCATCTTTTGCAGCATCTTCATCTCGTCAGCTTCGGTCATTTCGGTACCGCTGCCCGATGTTTTTTCCAGCAGGATAGCCGACTTGATAGCACGCAGCGTACGCAGTTCGGCTTCATTCTTAGCTTTCATCGCCGCTTTTATTTCTTCCATTACTTTTTCTTCCAGTGCCATAGTTATTAAGTTTATATGCAAATATTAACTGTTTTCCTGTTTCTCAAGCGCGTCTGAAGCTTTCTTGAGGAAATCCTTCGCAAAGGTCCTCAGCTCCTCTGATATTTCTTTGTTATTGGTGGCGCGCAAATATGTATCCGCCATGCCATACAATGTCTGGTAGAAGAAATCGTTCATTTCGTCCACCATCATCTTCTTTGTCCACAGGTCTATACGCAATGCTGATTTTTCCTGGCCGTCCCAAAGGCCTAATAAAATTGCCTTGGCTTCCTGCAGACCGTCCACGCCGCCGTCAGGCGCGTTCCAGTCTATGCGTTCCGGCATTTTGTCCTCGTCCAGTTCTATCTGGATATTGATATTTGATTTCATTTGTTTAATTAAAGGTCTCACAAAACGGTATGACCGGACAGCAAAAGTACAATTCATTGAGTAATTGAGGCATCGCGAATTATTTCGCCCATTTACTCAGTTGATTCACGCAGGCGGAGATGTCTTTTGGCAGCGGGGCTTCGGCCGTTATTTCTTTTCCATCCATTGACTTGAATATCAATTTAGAAGCGTGCAGCGCCAGCCTGCTCAGCAACGGCCTTTCTTCTTCAAACTTACCCGCGTTGTATTTCTTTTTCACGGTGGACAAAAGAAAGGGTTTTCCGTCGCCATAAAGTTCATCGCAAACTATAGGATGGCCAATAGATTGCATGTGTACACGTATCTGGTGGGTGCGGCCAGTGTATATCCTGAACTGTACCAGCGAATATAGCGGCCACTGTTCCAGCACAGTATAATCGGTGCGGGATGCTTTACCCTTTTTAGAGGTAATCATCTTGCCTTTTTTCGTGGGGTGTTCGATTATGGCGGTTTCAATAATCCCTGCTTCCGGGATTACCCTGCCGCCTACCAGTCCGTTGTAATATTTTTCCACGTTGTGTTCGCGAAACAGGGCGGACATATATTTATGTGCGTCTTCATTTTTGGCAAAACATATTACACCGCTGGTCCCCCTGTCCAGCCTATGTACTACATACATATGGTGACCATATTCTGCTTCGAGCAACTGGTTGAGCGAAGGAAGGGTAGTGTCAAAGCGGTCGGGTATCACCAGCATACCCGCTGGTTTGTTCACAATTACCAGGTTATCGTCTTCGTAAAGTTTCTCTATTCTCATTTCTGTATAAAATATTCAGCCAGGCATTTATCTTCCATTTCCCGCATCTTCTTTTTATCTGCTGCCGACTTGTCTTTAAAGCCGCAAAGGTGCAATGCGCCATGGAATATCACACGGTGCAGTTCTTCATTGTATTCTGTTTCAAACTTCTCAGCGTTTTCCGCGATGCGCTCTGTACTGATATATATTTCACCAGTAAGCAACTCGCCCGAGCCTGTCAGGTCGAATGTGATGATGTCGGTATAAGTATCATGGTCCAGGAATTTCCGGTTGATGTCCAGCAGGTAATCGTCAGTGCAAAAAATATAAGTGAGCGCAGTTCGGCCCTTATCTTTTCGGTATCGGCTTACCAGTTCATCCAGGTAAAGGGATAACCTTCTTTTGTCCTTCAGTCCTGACTTTATATCCTGTTCATAAAACCTCGCGGGCATTTTCCGGATTTTCAGCAAATGTCGGTAAAGTTTTTTACCCGTACCTTTGCTGCGCTTTAAGCGCAATGATGATGGATGCTGTAGGAGAAAAAATAATACGCCTGTCTGAACTTAAGAAAGGGCAGAAGGCATTGATAAAGCATCACGAGGAAACAGATTTCCGGCTTACACTGATGGAAATGGGCTGTGTACCCGGCCAGCCGGTGCATGTAGAGATGGTGGCTCCTCTTGGCGATCCGATAGCTATACAGATTGCAGGCTATTACCTCAGTATCCGCAAAAATGACGCGAGTAATATTTGGGTTGAGTTGGCTTGAGGGTTACAACGATAGTGAATGAAAAATCCGGCATCAACAGACGCCGGATTTTTTTGTTGTATCTTATTATTGACGGTAAGCTTACCGCTCCACCCTGAAGCGCACACCTGTTATTTCTCCGTCTATGTTCAGCCGCAGCAGGTAAATGCCGTTGGCTGCATTACTTAACTGTATTTCTTTATGCAACACATTCGTTTGTACTGTTAGGGTTTCCCTGTGCACTACCTGCCCCAGTGCATTGATGATATCCAGCTGCACAGGTTTATCAGTGTTTAGCTTTCCTGAAA
>DASPNB010000215.1:0-6333 GCA_035626755.1 Flavipsychrobacter sp. | reverse complement strand
ATGATGTGCCCGAGATAAAAACTTTTATGCGGGCTACCCTGCGCCATCCTTCATTTTGTAAAGGCTGGAATGCGGTAGTTGCTCTAGGGCTTACCAGTGAAAAAGATCAGTTCGACAGGGAGGCTCATACTGCTGCATCCTGGCTGAAAGAGAAAACAGGATATATCAAAGGCGGCCTCCAGCAACACATAGCTGATAAACTCGGCATAACCAAAACAGACAAGATCATTTCCATGCTGGAGTGGCTGGGACTGTTTGAAGAGAAAGCTCTTGGCACCGGATCTGCAAGCTCCGGAGATATAATGCTCGATATCCTTTCAGACAAATGGAAGATGAATACATCCGATAAGGATATGGTGGTGATGCAGCATGAAGTAGAATACCTGCATAAAGGAAAGAAGAACAGGCTCACAAGTAGCATGGTACTCAAGGGTGAAGACAGTCATCACTCGGCGATGGCAAAGACCGTTGGATTGCCGATGGGTATACTTGCTAAACTGGTACTGAATAAGAAGATCGTTCCGCCTACCGGAGTTTTAATTCCAAATATGCCTTCTGTTTACCGCCCTATACTTACAGAATTGAATCATCACGGTATCACCTTTACCGAAGAAGTAGAATAATATCCCAATACCTGGAGCTCCTCCTATTTCAGGTATCTTTTAATTTCCTTTTCTATATCCCTGTTCTTAATTGTTTCACGCTTGTCGTGCAGCTTCTTACCCTTGCCCAAACCGATCTCTACTTTAGCAAATCCGTTTTCATTAATGAAAACTGCAAGCGGAACTATAGTAAGTCCTTTTTCTTTTACTTTATTGGCCCACTTAGTGAGTTCTTTCCTGTTCAGTAAAAGTTTGCGCTCACGCACATTGTCATGACCGGCATAGCCTGCGTTTACATAATCAGCTATGTGCAGATTCTTGATCCAGAGCTCTCCTTTGTCAAAAATGCAGTAGCTATCGTTGAAGCTTACTTTGCTGTTACGAATAGATTTTATTTCAGAACCGGTTAGCACAATGCCTGCAGTCATCTTGTCTTCGATGGCATACTCAAAAGTGGCAGGTTTGTTCTTTATGTATATCTTCTCCGGCATTGGTTATCAGCTTAGCGTAGCTGATTCGGCAGTTATGGGATTGTTGGTGAACCAACTGATGACATGAGATAATTTTTGCTTCAGGTTCTGGCGCTCTACAATGAAATCAAGGAAACCATGTTCCAGCAGGAATTCCGAACGCTGAAAGCCTGCGGGCAGATCTTTCTTGATCGTTTCCTTAATAACACGTGGGCCTGCAAAACCTATGAGTGCTTTGGGTTCAGCAATATTAACATCGCCGAGCATTGCATAAGAGGCTGTAACGCCACCCGTTGTAGGATCGGTCATAAAAGATATATAAGGCAGACCTGCTTTAGCAAGCTGTGTAAGCTTGGCAGAAGTTTTAGCCATCTGCATCAGCGAGAAAGCGCTCTCCATCATACGTGCCCCACCCGACTTAGAGATAATCATGAATGGTAGCTTCTGGGTAATAGCGTAGTCAATACCACGAGCGATTTTTTCACCAACAACAGAACCCATAGAGCCGCCAATGAAATTGAAGTTCATGCAGGCGATTACGGTTTCTTTCCCATCTATCTTACCTACGCCAACAGTCATTGCATCATTAAGACCGGTAGACTTTTGTGCTTCAACTATGCGATTTTCGTAAGGCTTTATATCTACGAACCCTAGCTTATCCTTAGGCTTTATGTTCCCAAAAAGCTCTTCATACTGGCCTTCATCAAAAAGGATGGCAAAATATTCTTTTGAGTTAATGCGGTTATGATAGTTGCATTTAGGACAAACGTAGTAGTGGGCTTCTAGGTCTTTTACGGTAGTAGTGGTCTTGCATTCCGGGCATTTGTGCCAGATGCCGTCAGGAGCTTCTTTTTTCTCCTGCGTACTGGTCAGGATATTCTTTCTTACGCGACGAAACCAGGTAGACATATAAGGAAAATATTATTAAACAAATAATTGTCAATACAGCGGCAAAGATAGCATTATACAAACGTAAAAAAGATATTCAGGACGTCCACACCAATTAAAAACATGAAATATATCATCAGGATTGAACCGATCCATTGCGCTCCGGATAAAACCAGCAAAATCAGATAGAATCAAAATGATTTTTTAGAAAATCCCGCTTCCGATATAAAAATCTGTTTCTTCCGGTGCGCATGTAGAGGATGCTCAGCACAATTAGCACGATGGCTGGAATTCCTTCAAAAAGAGTATAGCATGCAACCGGTATTGCAATAAGAAACGCCGACCAACAGATCTTCATAAAGACCGAAGCTTTTTTTGAAAGAAATATTTCAATGAGGACCATAATAAGAAAGATGGTCTCGCAGATCAGTCCGAACCAAAGTAAATGATGCGCATATGGCCAGTGCTGGATACGGAACGGTATTCCGATCAGAAGAATAGATAAACCTATATAAAACGGTACATGCAGAGGCAGAATCTTTTTCATAGAAATTTATTCCACTATTTCTCCCCTTCCCGATAAGAGATACATTACGGCCATTCTTATCGCTACACCATTTTCTACCTGGTCTAGTATAATGGACTGCTTGCTGTCGGCAACATCGGAATTTATTTCCACTCCCCTGTTGATGGGGCCGGGGTGCATGATCACTATTTCTTTTTCCAGGCTATCCAGCATTTGCCTGTTCACGCCGTAGTAGAGTGAGTATTCACGGAGCGTGGAGAAAAGAGGCTTGTGCTGGCGCTCCAGTTGTATGCGCAGCACGTTGGCTACTTCGCACCATTCCAGCGCTTTCTTTACATCATACTCCACTTTCACACCCAGTTCTGCAATGTGTTTTGGTATCAGTGTCGGCGGGCCTGCAACCATCACTTCTGCTCCCAGTTTACTGAGGCAGTAGATATTAGAGAGGGCTACCCGAGAGTGCATTATGTCGCCCAGTATTGCTACCCGTTTTCCTTTTATATTTCCGAGTTTCTCGCGAATGGAGAAAGCATCGAGTAAGGCTTGTGTGGGATGCTCGTTGGTGCCGTCGCCTGCGTTAATGATGCCGGCATCTATGTGATTGGCAAGAAACCAGGGTGCTCCGCTGGCAGAGTGGCGCATCACCACCATGTCTACTTTCATGGCCAGGATGTTCTGCACGGTATCTATCAGCGTCTCACCTTTGGAAACTGAGGAGCCGGAGGCCGAGAAATTGATAGTATCAGCACCCAATCGTTTTTCGGCAAGTTCAAATGATATGCGGGTGCGTGTGGAATTCTCGAAAAATATATTGGCAATGGTAGTGTCACGGAGTGCGGGTACTTTCTTTACCTGCCTTTGCAACAGGTCTTTAAATGTGTCAGCGGTCTGGAAAATGAGCTCAATATCCTGCGGTTGCAGTTCTTTGATCCCAAGGAGATGTTTTACAGATAATGACATGTACCGTTTTCTTTTACCCGATCCTCGATCCTTATTACGCGATTCCCGGTATTTTACTTTTTACTTTATCCTTTTTACTTTTTTCTTTACTCACCCTGGTCTATAAGTACTACTTCGTCTTTGCCGTCTTTTTCCTGCCAGTAAACCTTTACTTTCTGTGTTATGATGGTATCTATGGTTTGTCCTACATAGTCGGGCTGTATGGGTAGTTCCCTGCTGAAGTGACGATCAATCAGCGTCATCAGTTCTACATCGTTTGGTCTGCCGTAGGCCATCAGTGCATCTATGGCGGCGCGTATGGTGCGGCCTGTGTGTAGTACATCATCTATCAGCACCACGTTGCGGCCTTCTATACTAAAGCTGATATCTGTCGGTTCAGGCAAGTGAATACTCCCCTGGTGAACATCGTCACGGTGGAAGGTAATGTCAAGCTTACCGTAGTCAATATGTTCCTGCGCTGTAATAGACCTGAGCAGCATCACTATCCTGTCAGACAGGAGGATGCCCCTTGGTTGGATGCCGATAATGGCGGTATTCCCGAAATTTTGGTGATTTTCAACGAGTTGATGTGCCAGCCGCTGCAGCGTTATATTCAGTTGAGTATTGTCCAGCAGGGTCTTCAAATATGGAATATTTGAGCCCAAAAATAAAAAAACCTGCGGGGATTACGAATTACTAACGGAAAAATGTTTCTGATAGCCCTATTGGCTCTATTGGAATGCCTAGCTTCGCGACGAATAAAGGAGGTTTTGAGATGAACAATGCTACTTTCCATGCGATAAACGGCTTTTTTGAACAATATGCGCAGGCCCTGGAGCAATATGACACCAAACACCTGGCTATGCACTACTCCCTACCCTGCAGCATGCTGGCAGATGACTCTGCCAGTCAATTCACCGAATTCAGCAAACTGGAGGGATTTTTTAACCAGGGTGCCAATTTCTACAAGCAATTCGGGATAGCGCATGCGAGACCCGAAGTCTGGAACAAGCAAGCCATCTCCGGAAGGATAGCCAGGGCGAAAATAAACTGGCAGTACTACAATGCGCTGAACCAACCGATCTATAACTGCGACTATTTCTATATACTGAAACTGGATAAAAATGATCAGTGGAAAATAGAACTTTCCGTTTCAATCAACGAACGGGAGCGCATGGATGGATGGCTGAAAAACGGTGCGAAATAGACTTTAGGTGCATTTTGAGATGAATTTTAGGGGTGCGTTTGTTGCTGCATAAGGGTTCCAGCGGATTATACTACTATTTCGTGGTGAAGACAGGTGAATTTTGCGTGCATTATAGGTGAACTTTAGGTGCATTTGCTACCATTATGCTACCACAATGCTACCATTACAGGTTAATCAGAAGCGTCCGGGGATGATACCATTTTTAATTTGATAAGACAGTGCTTCGGGGTCTTCGTCGGAGTCGTATTTGACACCCTCTGTATCAATAATGATGCGGATGTACTCGGGCAATTTTTTATCCGTGGGATTCTTGAATAGCTCAATTTCCGGATTGACGTTGCGCCAGCGGCCGTCCTAATTCTTTTTCAGGTTAGTGATCATAGCAATGATCTTAGACTTCATCTCCAGTTCTTCTTTGGTGCAGTAGCTCTCCTTCGTCGCGACTCAAAACATTTTTATTGATCTGGCGCAGCTCCTGGTAGAGATGATGGGTTTCTTTGCCGGGGGAATGAAAGGCGAGGTCTTTTTGCGCGGCCCAACGGCCTTTGCGGACCCAACCGGACATGGTTTTCTCGGTTACTCCGACTGTGAATGCGATTTCTTTTTGAGTTGCGGCGCTGGTGAAATAAAGAAAGCGCGCCTGAGCCTTCTGCTCTTTTTTTTGAACAGGCATAAAATAAGAAGGTTTATAGTTAATTCTCAATGGCGCAATGATTCTATGACTCAGTAGCGCCTTATCTGTGTAAAGTTACGATGTGATAAAGGTGTGGTGTAAAAAAAGTTTTGCACAAAGAGGAAGTTTTAACAAGTTGTTTGGTATGTCCGGTTTCGTCGATGCTGTGCGGAGCATTACGTATAAGAGGTTGAACATTAATAGAATTTGAAACCGAGGCCGCTTGCATTGGGAAGGCTGGTACAAGGATGCATTGCAGAAAGGCTGAGCGGCGGCTTTGCGCAGGCGGAGACTGAGGGAGTAACATTTAAAACTACCCGACACATTGTCTTTCGCCAAATGGTTATGATCAGTTAGTTTCTATTCTCATAGTCATAGTCATAATCATCACCGTCGTCCCTGTCCAGTTCTATTTCAGCTTTTATGTCTTCGTGTATCTTGATGCTGATCTGCTGGCTAAGATCCTTGTGCTTTTCTCCGCGTGCCTCCTCGTCTGTGTTTTGCTGGTCCATGTTTCTTGTTTGCCATCAAGAAAAAACTATTATACCAAGTTCCGTGAACGATTTGTAAAATTCAGCGCCTGTAAATTAGCTGCCCAGTTATTTTATCTGCGGGCACAATATTTTATGTATCTGAGAAAAATATAGACAAAATGGAAACTATACAAGACCTGCAGGACCTTCTGAAACATGAACTGAAAGACCTGTATTCGGCAGAGGCCCAGATCATCAATGCACTTCCGGAGATGATAGAGACAGCCTCCAACAGGAAACTGAGGACAGCACTTAATGACCATCTTAAGGTAACCAAGGCACAAAAGAAACGCCTGGACCAGGTTCAGAAAATGCTGGACATGGATGAGGAAAAGGCAGAAACGAAAGGTTTCTTTGCGAACCTGTTCGGATCGGACGAGGGCGAAGAACACTGCAAGGCAATGGAAGGCCTGATAAAGGAAGGAAAAAAGATGATGTCGGAGGACATGAGTCCTGCGGCTAAGGACGCAGCCATCATAGCAGCAGCGCAAAAGA
>DASPNB010000214.1:0-6395 GCA_035626755.1 Flavipsychrobacter sp. | reverse complement strand
CTGTACCGTTAGTATAGTTAGCAGCGCGTGCCTGGATTACGCGGCCACGATCATCATAATAGGTCGTGGTGAGCATGCCGCCACTGGTATTATCCCATACGCCGGTAACCATGCCAGTAGTCTGGCTGCCCTGCGTAAGCGCCTGTGGGTATGGCCACGTGCTGTTACTCGCAGTTGCAAATTCGCTATCCCAGGTATTATCTTTTGAACTGCTCGTTGTATACCAACCTGTCCAGGAATAATCATCATAGTACGTGATGGTGAGCAGATCGCTGAAGGAAACAGATGGAAAACTTTCAGTCAGCGAGTATAATGGAAAGATGGCGGTCTGGTAGCTTTCATACCGCGCCAGGTTTTGTGCATCAAGGTAGCCTTGCATACCGCTCTGTGTAATGTACGTGCTGTTCACGTAGAACCCGGTCATGATGGTACGATTGAACTGATCATATTTCGTGAACAGCCACTTGTTGTTTGCCCGCAGGTTCGCGTCCTGGGTTAGCACTACGCGGTCCCATTTGTCGTACACCATCCACACCTCACCTGCTCCAGGAACCTTTTTTACGATCATCCGGTTGCGATAGTCGTACTCGTAACGAAAAGTAAGCTCATTTAAAATATCAGTGGTCACAGACCAGCTATTGGTCAATAACTCTTTCACAGCCTGGGGCTGCAGCACACCGCGCAACAGGTCAAACTCGTCATAGATGTAATACGTGCAAAGCCAGCCAGAATGGCCCGTTGAGGCACTTGCACTGAGCTGTACTTTCTTAAGAATGACCTTGTCTGACTTATCCTTATACTCTACCACTTTATTTTTATGCTCATCTATCGTCACTGTCTTATACAACTGGCCGGCGCCGTACATTGCTGGAGTACTGAAGCTGCCGCCACTGATCCTCCAGATGCGTACAGAATCGCTTGTTTCATTTACCAGGTACTGGACAGCTACATTCCTGCGCGTACCTGCATCCAGGTTGGCTTCACTGCCAGCCCAACTGTCACCAGGCGCATAAGTTTCCAGCACCCGGTTCAATGGGGAAGCCTCGAAATTGGTTTTGCTATAAAAGAACGTATCGCCCGGATACTGTGCGTCAGCAAAGCTTAGCTGCTGCTGAAAAGGATTGAACTTGAACAACCCATCACTGATAGATGTATTGCCACCAGTATTGTTAGCGGCGAATGGCAAGTATTTGTATTGCTCCCGTCCTAACTCATCGTATACAACGGCATTAACCATATCAACGGCATTTGCGGAAGATGATGGGTTGCCGGGATCGGTAGCCAGCGAGCCTTTCTTCACCACCGTCTGTAACGGCCTGCCAAGGCCATCGAAGTACTGCGTGGCTTGTTTAGCATCTTTGAACAATGCCGAGGTAATGGCGCTCGCATCCGTCATCGGCTTAACCGCGTCCCACGTACGGACGTAATTCTTTTTGATAGCAGTATCATAAGCCGAAGGCCGTGCAACCGGGCTTTGAGCTTGCATGGCAGGAGTACCTGCTGCCAGCAGTAATATTGTTGCTGCAGCGTAAACAGTTTTTTGAAGCATACAGTATGCTTTAAATCTTTTTTAATTATTGTTCACCAGGTTCTTCTTCTTTTCTAAATACAATTGATACTTCTCTTCGCCCAGCACCGTGCGGTAGAGGGAATCTCTCATGTTCTCCACCCGCTGTATATGTATTTGCAAAGAATCCGTGCCTGTATACTGCTGGCGTTTTGCCATTTTGGCTTCATGCAGTTGCAGGTTAACGTCGTACACCTGGCCTTTTTGAACATTAGTCAGGCCAAGGGTATCTTTCATTTTTACAGCGATCTTCTCTGCCAGTTCTGTGGCAGGATTGGAAGTTTGTGCGTACAGCCTGGGCGCGGCAATGACGAGTAACAGTATAAAAACAGCTTTCATATCATTAAGTATTTAAGATTCGATAAGACATTGCGTAGTGGGTTCTTCGGTATAGTTTTGAGACCAGCTCCCATCGCTCCACTCGTAGTGGTACGTGCACAGCCAATGGTGAAGGCCCAGTTGCACAGATGAGGTATATACCTTTACACCAGTTTCACATACATTGTTGATGCATTTCTTGTTAGCACCGCTGCAGTTGCTGGTGGTGCATTCCACGGTGCATGTGCCGTTTGCATTAGCATAAGCTTGCCCGTTGCTATCCACATCATTTTGCGCCAGCGAATCCGCCACTGCCTGCGTGAAGGCGCTATAGGTACCGGCAGGAACCGTGTACGTGACCGTGCTCCCTATGTAACCGGTAGCGCAGTTGTTCCTGGTGAAGCTGTCGCTTTTCACCACATTGTAAAACACGTTGCAGTACTCAGGCTGCCCTGCATAGTTGTAGCAGATCTTCTTGCGTACATACCCATCCTGGTCACGCACCACGCTCAGGCGGTTAAAGAAATCATATTCGTAAAAAGTTGTCCTGCCTGCCGCATCGGTCTCGCTCGTCAATCCCACCAGCGGTTTATAAGTGTAAGTGGTTACCATAGCTCCCGGAATGCTGCGCAGGTTGTTGAGATGTGTCTGCAAACTGGCATCGCTGGCAGGATTATCAAGCACACTTTGCGTTACGTAGGTAATAGCAACATCATAGGTGGTGTTAAGGACCTTAGCCACTGGATACATACCCCGGTATCCCCACAAGTATACTTCCTGGACATCGCCGGCCTTTTGCTGTTCCAGCAGGTTACCGGCGCTATCGAACTTGTTGAATTGCACCCTTACTTCTTTTGTATTAGCTGCCCTGGCGTATTCAATGGTATTCTCGAACACTTTTCCTGTAGTGAACTCTTTGTAGTTATTCTGGAAGATCTGTGTTTGGACCGAATTATTTTTTTTGATCACCTGCAGCGGCACAGCGATCCGGTTCTGCGTAACCAGCGCCTGCCGGGCCGTTTCGGCAATACCGCTTAAAGTGACATCGTCAGGGTATGTAGTAAAGGTTTCGAGCGTATCGCCTTCGCTGCTTATCATGGTAACCTTATTCTGAAAATATTTGCTGCTGTACTCAGGTGTTGAACTTTGCTCAAGCACTTTTGCAGAATCATCGGAGTTAAAGAAATAACTGTGATTAACTGTAGGCAGCACCTTGTTAGATGCAAGCTCATAAGATGCAACTTCCAAGGTTGGCGGCGGGTAAAAAGACCCGCACTCGTTCACCACCTGATCTTTTGCAGCAACCTTCAGCGCAAATGCGGTTGTAGTAGATGTAAGGTGATCACTGAATGTTCCTTTAGTCCGCGTGACAGGGAAATAGTTGCTGCCCGTTTTTTTAAAATTGGTGCTTTCCAGCGGCAGTCCGCGTAAATGTTCATTGCTCGATGCCGGCGGATATGGAAAGAATGCCGGTACGATGTCTTTCTCATTGCTGAAGCGGTATTCCATCCTTCCCGATGCGGCGCCATTCCCAATTTCCACCAGCACACGCTCATAACCCACGAAGCTTCCGGAGTGAGATACCGCGGTAATGTTGGAACTGGTTGATCGTTTAAAGAGCTGCACATCGCAAGACGCGCACACACTGGGATTAGAAGGTGCGGGCTGGCGGTGATGCAAATTAAAATACTCGCCATAGTTGAAATAAGGAATGCCGAACACTTTACCAGAGCTGCTTGAATCTGTGGCAGACTTCGTATATACAAACTTTCTTACAATGTCGTTGGAATGGCTTACTCCGTCATACACGGTCACCTTCTTTACGCGCACGCCTCCTGCAAGGCGCATGTCTGCGTACAGGCTGTCTGCCTTTTTCCAGCTCACCCCAAACATGTAGCTGCCGTACAATGGCGGGTCCTGGTAAAATTCCGCCTGCATGGTATAGGTGCCATTTGGCAGGTACATGCCGGTAATGTTTGATAATATCGATCCTGAATTGAAGCTGTTTGAAACACCAGTAATAGTAATATTAGCGCAAAGGTTAGCACCGCCACTGATGTCGCAGCCGAGGTTAGCAATGGAAATATCCACGAACGCACCGCCATTGTCACCATTCAAATAAGGATACGCGGGTACATCTATCACGAGGGTCTTTTGGTACACTTCGTGGCTGGAAGCTGCACCGGTTCCGGAGAGCAGCACGGAAGTATCTTTTGTTTTGATGGGAAGCGAAGGCTCATCTACCCAGTTGTTCTCGTACTCATATTCAATACTGCCACCTGTAGGATAGGTAATTTTAGTGAGCATCGAAAACTGTACATCAACGGTGCTTACATCGCGGTTTGCCCCCGGCAGTTTCTTAGGGTTCCCTGATAGCTGATAGATGATATCAGGAACAAGATCTGCATTGCCGGATTGCCCATTATTGTATCCCCAGTAATCCTGACCAGTTGACTGGCGGTGCGGCACACCAACACTCGTGTTATAAGCAAAAATATAGGGAGTGGACTGATGGCCCGCCTGTGTTTCTTCCCAAAACCTGTCCAAAACCAACCGGTAGCAATCCGGACTATCAGTGCATCCTGAATTGTGATACGTATACTGAAATTTGATCTTTTTAATGAGTTGGTCCAGGTAGTTGTATACCTCGATGCGGTCCAGCGCTTTGCCTCCACTCAGGTCCTGCCTTGTAGTAGCTTGCGGGAAGAAGCGCACATAGCCACCCCTGAAGTTGATGCGGTCAGGTTTTATGGAAGTAGAAACAGTGCTCACGGAACTGGTGCTGTTGGGTGTAAAAGCGCAGGATGCGTCGCCGGATACATAAATGTTCTTCTCCACGTGAGCAGTGGTATTGAAGCTTTCTATTTGCGATGTGTACTCAATCGTAATACTGTCCGTACGGTTTGCATTTACAATTTTTGTTGCCCACCATGAATTTGTAGCAGAGTTGAGGTTATTGGTGGATGCTTCCGGCTCATTGAAATCGTAAATAGTACCATCGTCATCCGTTATCCTGAAACCGTTGGTAATGCGGTTTATCTTTACGTTGTAAAATGGGATGGTATAGAACGTTGAATCGGTTTGCCTGTAATAAAATTTTCCGCTTTTACCCAGCAGGGAAAAAGAAAAGATATCAGGTTCTGCATCGGCCGCACCGCTTCTTACATCTTCCAGGAATGCATTGTATGTAACAGCGCCGCCGGTGGTGCCGCGGTCATCATAAATTTCCTTTACAGTTTGACCATTGTACAAGCTGAAATAACCGCCGGCTGCATCGTCTTCAAGCCCTCTCGTGTTCCTGCTGATGCTGGGCAGGCTTCCGAGTGACCAGCCTAATCCCACCCATGATGCCACATCTTCCACTTTGTTGCCTCCTGCATGATAAGAAAGAGAAAGCGGTAAGCTCATCTCCTTTCCTGCAACAGTGTACAGCGGCACATCTATTGGTGCTATGCCAGTGAAAGTGCCCGTAGGCATTTCACCAAATTTTGCGATCGCTGCCGCATCCGGGCTTAGAGGGGCGATCTTTTTAAGTTCTGCCTGACCGAGTGCATTATACACGCAGGCGAAAAACACAATTGCTGCAAATAAAGATTTCATAAATGTCATCTTAATAGTTCGATAGTATTGATAGATCAGAAGCCATATCCTACTCTGAATTTTATTGGCTGCCCACGTGGGATCTGCTCATAACTGAGGAAGTCCCACAGAAGCTGCACTTTTGTTTTCTTGAATAGTTTGCTTTGCGCCGCCACTACTTTGCTCACGCCAATCAATCCGCTCTGCTGCCAGTTATCTACGCTGTGCAATTGGCGTATTGTATTGAAAGGCTTTTGATAGTTGTATTCAAATCCCCCACTGGCATAGAAGCTACCCTTCAGCTTCATTTCAAAGAAGCTCCGCAGTCCTACTCCTTCGTGCGTAATTTTTATGTGGCGGATATTTTCTCCCCAGCCGAGTTTGTAGCTGAATCCTACACCGGCAACTGATTTATCATTGAGTTTATAACCTGCAGATAAAGCAAGGTCACTGGTCACCGGGAAGTAGCCATTGCTTCTTGCACTCTGCACATTTGCGCCAAGCTCGATCCTGTTCCAAAAGCTTTTTGTCTTTTGAGAATTCGGCTTGAAGTCTGGTATGTCCATATCGCTGCCGCTGCCTCCAAGTTTTGATACTTTCTCCTTCAGTTGATTGATCTGCGCCTGCGCTGATTGAATATTCTGTTGCATCGCACGCGATACATCCGGGCCGGCGCCAAAGCGCTGTAACATATTCTGTTGAACCGATGCTCTTGTCTGCAACCCAGGGATTAGTGAAGGCGATGCAGGATCGTTACCCGGCAACCGGAACATGCTCGTAAGAATTGAGTGTTTTGCGAAGAACTCTTTGAACGCGGGTATTTTGTTCGCCAGTTGCAGCAGCTTCGCTTCCAGTTTTGACGGATCATCGAGTATGTGTTTGTATTCATCTGCCTGGGCGCGGTAGTAGTAGACATCTTTTCGGAACTTCT
>DASPNB010000213.1:0-2633 GCA_035626755.1 Flavipsychrobacter sp. | reverse complement strand
AAGAATGGTGGCATGACACAGGAAGAATTGCTGTTCACTAAAAGCTCGATAGGCCAGAGCGATGCCAGGAACTACGAATCCGGTTTCCAGAAAGCAGGCTTCCTGTCGCGCATACTCGATTATAACCTGCCCTCCGATTATCCTAAAAAGCAAAACGAAATGCTTGCTTCAATGACATTGACGGACGTTAATGCCACCAATAAAAAATATCTGCCGGCTATGGATAATATGAACATCGTACTGGTGGGTGATAAGGACAAGGTTTGGGACGGTATACAAAAACTTGGCTATGAAATAGTGGAGTTGGACGCAAATGGTGAGCCGGTAATACAGTAATATTAATATTTAATTATGTTGAAAAAGTCGCCGATTTTTTTCGGCGGCTTTTTTGTTATGTAGTTTTTTACATAAAATTTTGCTAATTTTAAAATTCACCTAAAATATAAATCATATGAAACAAATCACATTAATTGCAGCTTTGGCTGTATTCAACCTCCTCGCTTACACATCTTGTAAGAAACATGAAACAGATCTCAAAAAAAACAAAATCTCAGCAGGTTCCCTTGCAGATTCAGTAACGATTGACGAGGCCTCGCTGGACGGCGTTACCCTCACACAGTATGGCTTCCTCAAATTCGATACGCCGGACGATTATGAAGAGATACTGGATATCATTAAAGACTATGACGAAGACCAACTGAACCTATGGGAACAGGAACTGGGGTATGTCTCGTCCAGAACGGCCTTTGCAAATCCTCAGGATTACGGTTTAAGTGCTGAAGACAACAAGAACTCTGTTTTTGAAGACGAAATATTCAATACGATCATTGATCCTCACGGCAGGATACAGATCGGTGACTATTTATTCAAAGAAGAAGTGGATGTAAACCGCCTTCTGGAGATTCATATTGAACACTATCCGGGCAACCTCGAAGCATTTGACGCGGGAACATTTGAGTCGAATGTCATGAACGAGTTTGATGCGACGTTTGAAGCAGCAGACGAATATGATCATATTTGCGATTACCTGGCGACGACGGAAGTCGTTGGCCTGACCAAAGAAACCGGTTACACCCCGCCGACCTGGATATTCGACCCGAAGGAAACCACGTCAGGCGATTGTACAGGGGGTGGCGTCTATGTGCCAACATCCGGGGGGCCGTATGGCAAACATGCGCATGATAATACAGATGCAGTAGGTACTGTATGGAGAGCTGATTGTAAATCGGTATACCAGAAAGTAGGCGTTTACTTCAGTATTGTTGCCAAAATGAAATATCAAAAGAAAAGTGGCAGTATATGGAACAGCGCTAACACAGATATGTTCATATTGAATAACAATGGTGCTTATGTTTCTTATTGTACTTATAAGCCTAAAAATAAGAGCCAGCAATGGCCCTCTATCCCTTATGAAAACTATAACAACCGTAAAAATGATAATGTGCTGACGTGGAGACCATATGAAGGTATGAGGAAGCTAACATTGCATGACCTGGATATATGGTTCGCATATATAGATAATTGCGGGCAGCACAGCGGTGTGCATGTCAGGACGAATGGCTAACATCTTCTTGTAAAAACTACCCTGTATTAATGCGATAATACAGGGTAGTTTCGTTTAAATAGGACATGAAATACTTATTGTTTGTTTTGTTATTGAGCACGTTCAACTGTTTTGCCCAGGAAAATTTTAAATATTCTGCCGGTATAGCAGGAGGATGGTTAACTACCATTGCCGAAAGAGGACCAAAATATGTTACGGAAGTCGGCGAGGTGGAGTTCCTGCATCCTATGTCTGCCATTGGCTATGTTTATTTCGACGTACGGTTAAAGGAAAATATAAGCATGGGAATAGAAGCAGGGTTAGACCAGTTTGATTATGGATATTCAGGACGTAGTATGTATTCCTACAGTGGTCTGTCAAGTGGTTCCCTCACGTCGGCCGACTATATTTACCTGTACAAGACGGGCTTGCGGATAAGCTACCACTTGCCATTGTGGAAACGATTTTCTTTACAGGGGACTTTAACTCCCGCCATCGGTTATTTCGCACGCTCCGGCTATCTTGATGACACTGCTTGTCTGAATTCTTATATGCATAGCGTACGGCCTCCGGGTTCCAATAAAATACAGTACATCCATTATCCTCCCCAGCAGAAAGAGGGTTTTCACTTTACAGCAAAGGCCACGGCTATGTTCTCCTATCGCGTTGGAAAAAAACTGGCCATTACTGCAGACATTGCCTACCAGCAGGGTTTTAGTATGTTTCATACTGACTCAGTAAGTATACGCCAGTATGAACCGGGCACGCTAAAACGATTCGAGCATGTGTATTATACAAAATTGAACGGTACCAGCTTTCAGTTCCATTTTGGTCTGAAGTACGTGTTTGGCAATGGTAAAAGTATTCTTTGAGGACTCGGAGCATTTGTTAGCCTGGCTATGTATGTTATAAATTTTTTCTGAAACCCTTAACTAATAAATATAAAAGTTTCCGCTTACATTCGTAGCCACATTTTGATACACAATGGTACAGACAGACTATATACACGTGCCTTATGGCAAAACCGTTCATGGTGAAGAAGAGATAGAAGCAGTGGTGCATGTTTTGCGCACCTCCACACAAATGGGTA
>DASPNB010000212.1:0-4408 GCA_035626755.1 Flavipsychrobacter sp. | reverse complement strand
GCGCGTAACCGCTCCTCAGCCTACGCAAAAGCAGAAATCACCATCGGTAACGCCTACGCCCGTAAATACCGCGGCGCATAACGCTTCTGATGTAAAAAAGCTGATGGGGACCAGTGCTGATGCGCCTGCCTGCCGCAACTGCGGTAACATCACCCTCAGGAACGGCACCTGCTATATGTGCCCTAACTGCGGCACTACTACAGGTTGCAGTTAATAAAAGCTAGTTTAAACAATAGATATAGTGTGTCAACGCCCGGTATGGTTCGCCCTGCCGGGCTCGTTTTTACACGGTAAAAAAAATTTTGGCACGCTTTGTGGTAATATCGGTTTATTAATCATCTTTGCAACCAAATAGTTTTTATGAAGGCAAAATTTATTCTTTTCACGCTTACTGTATTGTCGCCGCTGTTCTCGCTGGCACAGCCCATGTTTACAGCTAACCTCACCATATTTTCAGAGGATGGCGATAAGTTCTACCTCGTACTCAACGGGGAGCGCCAGAACAATGTTCCGCAGACTAATCTTCGCATAGAAGACCTGCCGCAACCTTACTACAACGCCAAAATCATTTTTGAAGATAAGAGCATCGCAGATGTCTCGAAAAACAATCTCGCCGTTGCAGACCCGGGCAGTGGCCAGCCTATGGACGTAACGTATAAGATAAAAAAGGACGGTTCCGGCAAGGCTAAGCTGCGCTATTTCTCGGCTATCCCTATTGCGCAGGGTTATGTGGCTCCGTCTAACGTGTATGTAATGCACTATGGTAATCCCGCAGGTGCTATGGGGGGAACGGTGAGCCAGACAACCACTACCACCACCACTACCGGCGGCAGCACAGTAGGGGCCAGTATGAACGTGAACGGTATGAATGTAAATGTATCTGTCAACGACCCGCTGATGAACGGTACAGTAAGCCACACCACCACTACTACAACTACTTCTTCCTATTCAGACGACCGTAATTACAGGAACTCTGAACCGGTAAATGATTGCTATGCTATGAAGAGCAGTAACTTCCAGTCTGCCAAGGCGACCATCAGTAATGAGAGCTTTGACGAAACAAGGCTTTCAACTGCTAAAAGCATCATAGCTGGCAACTGTCTTACCTCCGACCAGGTACTGGAGATCTGCAAGCTGTTCTCTTTCGAGCAGTCAAGGCTGGATTTTGCAAAATGTGCTTATGGCAAGACCGTCGATCAGAACAACTACTTTAAAGTGAACAATGCATTCTCTTTCTCTGCCAGCAAGGATGAATTGAACAATTACATCAGCGGAAGATAAATCAAAGCGATATTAAGTCCTGAACGCCTTGCATATTTGCAGGGCGTTTTTTTGTAACTTGATCAAAATATGGTTTATGGGTTTTATTATTCTGGGTGTTATCCTGCTGATTGCCGGTGGTAGTCTTGCGCGCATCAACGACAAAATGCGTGGTCTTTCAAAGCCACTGATACCTGCTGCTTTTATATTAATAGCTATTGGCATTGCATCAGCATGTTTTGTTCAGATAGATGCTGGCCAGGTAGGCGTGCAGAAGCTTTTCGGGCGTATTAAGAACGACGTATTGCCAAGTGGTCTGCATTTTGTAAATCCGCTGGTGGATGTAAAAGAAATAGACATCAAGACTCAGAATTATACAATGAGCGGAATACATGATGAAGGGGAGAGTGCCAGTGACGATGCTATAAGAGTGCTCACTGCAGATGGCCTTGAAGTAATTATAGACCTTACTGTTCTTTACAGGGTCTTGCCTACGGATGCTCCCAGGCTGCTGCGTGAAACAGGGGTAGACTACAACGACAAGATAGTTCGTCCCATCTCCCGCACTGCCATCCGCGATAACGCTGTTTACTACGATGCCATTTCCTTGTATTCTACACGCAGGGATGAATTTCAAAATCGCATTTTCTCTACACTTGAAAAGCAAATGAAATTGCGTGGACTTGTGCTGGAAAGCCTGCTGGTGCGCAACATTACTTTGCCTGCCTCTGTAAAGAAAGTAATTGAGCAGAAAATATCTGCTGAGCAGGAAGCACAGAAAATGAAATTCGTGTTGCAGAAAGAAGGCCAGGAGGCTGAAAGAAAGAGGGTGGAGGCACAAGGCATTGCCGACTACCAGCGCATTATTAGTGAGAGCCTTACGGATAAGCAGTTGCAGTACGAACAGATAAAGGCAATGAAAGAACTGGCAACTTCTGATAACTCTAAGGTGATTATTATGGGTAAAGGAAATACCCCAGTGATACTGGATAGTAAATAGGAATACATTTTTTATTTTTACTTTTTACTTTTACCACATGGACGACAGTCATGAACAGTTACGGTACCCGATAGGGCGCTACGAAGCCCCGGACCGCTACGAACCGGAACTACAAAACGAATGGATCACAGCAATTGAAGCCCTGCCCGGCTGGTTGGACGTTTGCATTGAAAACCTCGATGCTGAACAACTGGAAACCAGCTACCGCCCCGGCGGCTGGACAGTGAACCAGGTCATACACCACATAGCCGACAGCCACATGAACGCTTACATCAGGCTGAAACTGGCACTCACCGAAGATAGTCCTGTAGTAAAACCATACGAAGAAAAGCTCTGGGCAGAGCTCCCCGATGTAAAGTCTGTACCCGTAAATGTTTCTATTACATTATTGCATGCACTGCACCGCCGTTGGGGACAAACGCTGCGCAATATGCAGCCCGAAGACTGGGAACGTACCTACTATCATCCTGAGCACGAACAATATGTTCCGCTCTGGCAAATGACCGACCTCTATGCATGGCATGGCCGCCATCATATGGAGCAAGTACGCCAGTTGAGGCAGCGGAATGATTGGTAGTTTAGCTTTCGCGCCTTATCTTTAAAACACAAACACAAATTTTATGGAAACAGGAATGCTCCACCTTCACAATGTAGTTCGTTGGCTTATCGTATTATTTGCCATTCTTACGCTTGCCAAAGGTATCAGTGGTATGAGCGGCAAGAAGCCATTCACTAAAACTGACAAACGCTGGGCCTTGTTCCTGATGATATGTGCAGATATACAATTGCTGCTGGGTCTCTACCTCTACTATGCTAAAAACTGGTTCACTGTACTGACAAGTGGTGGTGCTATGTCAAACAAATACAACCGTTTCTTTTCTATAGAGCACACTACAGGTATGCTCATAGGTATCATACTCATTCACCTGGGCTATGCAGCAGCTAAGAACGTGAAGCTGCCGGATGCCATGCGTTATAAAAGGATGTTCTGGTATACGTTGATAGCAATTATAGTAATTGCCGCAACAGTGCCATGGCCTTTCCGGGAAGAGGTAGGCCGTCCCTGGTTCCCCGGAATGTAATATAGCGTGAGAATCATATTCCAACCTTTCTATACAGCCTGGGTGCTGGTAAGCTTTCTTATCTGCATACTGGCAGCATTTCCTGTATTCTTTGTAGTGGCCCTGTTCAATAGCGTCAGGGCCCGGCGAACGATGTGGCGTATTGTTCGTTACTGGTCCATTGGCTGGCTATGGCTCATCGGTATGCCCGTTCGCATACTGGGGAAAAGGCCCGAGGGTGATAAATACGTGATAGTGGCCAACCACATCTCCTATATGGATACCCTGGTGATCTTCCCTGCCATCCCTTTTTACTTCCGGGCACTCGGCAAATTTGAAATGTCTAAATGGCCTCTCCTGGGTTTTATATACAAGCAGTTAGTGATAATGGTAAAGCGCGATAGCGCTCACAACCGTGCCCGCAGCATGCGCCTTATGTGGCGGGTACTGCACAAAGAGAGCAGCATTATCATATTCCCCGAGGGTACTTTCAATGAAACCGGGGCACCACTCAAAGAATTTTACGATGGTGCCTTCCGGCTTGCCATCAATACCAAAACTGCTATTCTTCCTATTCTTTTCCCTGATACTCCTGACCGCTGGCACTACAGCCACTGGTGGAAACTATGGCCCGGCCGCAACCGCGCAGTATATCTTGATCCTGTATCGGTTGATGGCCTGGCGCTGGAAGATCTGCCCTCGCTCAAGGAAAAAGTATATAAGTTAATGGAAGCCGGACTGCTGAAACTGGGCTATAATACTGCCAAATAGCCTCCCTTTAGAAATTAAGCCAATATTATCCCCATCCACAGCCTTTATTTCCGTAATTTTGCGCAAATTTTTCAGGAAGAATCATGGCATTACAAGTCGGCATAGTGGGTTTACCCAATGTAGGAAAATCAACCTTATTCAACGCGGTGAGCAATAGCGCCAAGGCGCAGGCCTCTAACTATCGCTTCTGCACCATAGAACCCAATGTTGGCCAGGTGGACGTACCCGACGAGCGTATCAACAAGCTGGCCGAGCTGGTAAACCCGAACCGGGTTGTGCCTACTCAGATTGAAATTGTAGACATTGCAGGGCTGGT